>JBCDCH010000056.1 GCA_039182125.1 Planctomycetota bacterium | reverse complement strand
TACCAACCCGATGCAATGAAAAGTTTGCGTGGGAAATGAATATTCATATCACAGACTAACCGGTCTACATTCCATTGCCCTGCTAGCCCTCCAACAAGCCGAGTGTTGCGACAGCAGACAGGCCAGGCACCAGCAGGCAACCCGGACGCCCCGGAGAACCCCGACGACCCCGCTGGTCCTGACGACCCCGGCTCGCCGGATACGCCGGTCACTCCCGGGGCCGGCGGTGGCGGGGACGCCGGGTCGGCCCCGGCCGCGGCGGCCTACATGCGGGCGGCCGGGCAGGACACCCTGGCGTCGTCGCCGCTGTTGCCGTCGGTCCCGACGCTGCTGACTTGGACACACGTCGCGGATGGGATCACCGACGCCGTCTACGACGTGCGGGTCTACGCCGAGGGAGCTTTGGCCAATTCGGCGGCCGGATTGCCGAATCAACTGTTTGAAGGCCTGGTTTCACCGTCGGTTTTGGTGAATCCGCTGGGTTCGGGGCTCTATTTCTGGCAAATCCGCTCGCGGATTGGCCAAAACGCTTCGGCCTGGTCGGCCGCCGGGTCGTTCCGGTGGAACCAGCCCCCTGCCGCTCCCGCCGGCCTTTACGCCCAATCCGTCCAAACCGAGTGACCCATGAGCGACAACCCCCACGATCTACTGCTCGACGCAATGCGATCCGTGGTAGACGCCGTTCGTGCCCGCAACGCGATGGTCAAGCAGGGGCAGCAAGTCGCCCACCGAGACGAGATCGAAGCGGATCACACGGTGGTGATGCAGTTGCCGCGAGGTTGCGGCAAATCGGTGGCGGCCGCCCGTTTGGCCTCGGAGCTGGTGGACGCAAATCGAAACGACGTGTTTGTGGTCGTCGATACGCCCCACGCCAAAAGGCGGATGCAGGGGATGATCTCGGAGATGGGTCCGGTGCCCCCGGTCTTGGTGGCTTCCGAGATGTCTCGGGTGGGATCTTGGCGAGGGCTCCGACCCCGAACGGTTATCTGCGACGCCTTGAATCCGCTGATTCCGGACTACTTGAGCGGCATGCTCTATGAGATGAGCTTGGCCTTGCCTTCCTCAGAACTGGTCGTCCTGAACGTCGGCATGTAAAGCACGGGGGTGGGGAGAGGGTGGCCAAGAGTAAGCCGACGAACATCCTGGATCAGACCGGGGCCGACATGGTCAAGCAGGTCCAGTGGTGGCGGGAGAACCCCGACATCGCGGCGATGGACCTGCTGAACGTCGACCTGGACAAGCACCAGCGGGTCATCATCCGCAACCGGTGGACCCACGACGAGTGCTACGACGTGATGGGCCGTGGTGCGGGCAAGACGTTCCTCAACGCGACGTACGCGATCCTTCGTGCCCTGTTGAACCCTGGCCACAAGGTGGGCCTCCTGGGCAAGAACTTCCGTCAGTCGAAGTTCATGTTCGAGGAGATCAAGAAGATCTGGCAGAAGAGCCCGACGCTGCAGCGGTCCACGATCAGCGAGCCCAAGACGGCCGCCGATCGGTGCTACCTGGAGTTCCACGCCGCCGAGGGCCAGAGCCGCAGCCTGATCGAGGCGTTGCCTTTGGGGGCGGACGGCTCGGGCATTCGTGGTGCCCGCTACTTCGATGTGATCTGCGACGAGTACGCGCAGATGGACAAGCAGATCGTCGACCTGGTTATCCGCCCGTTCCTGGCCACCAACCCCGACCCGATGAAGAACGTCCGGGCGATCGAGGCGGCCAAGCGCGGCGAGGCACCCGAAACGGATGCGCCACCGGCCAACAAGTTTATCGCCACGTCCTCGGCGTACTACCAGTACAACCACCTGTGGGAAACGGTTTCGGCGCTGTGCAACGAGATGCAGGGCGACCTGCAGATGGCCCAGCGCCGAGGCTCCGACCGCCAGGGTCGCACGCCGGACGACTTCCTGATGATGGGGGCGTCGGTCAACAACCAGTTCCCGCACAAGGTGATGTCCAACGGGTCGAACTGCGTCCACGTCTTTACGTGCCTGGACCCGTCGGAAGGCTTCATCAACCGCAACGCGATCAAGACCGCCCGCGAACGCATGGGCAAGTACGAGTTCATGATGGAGTGGCTGGCGTACTTCCCGCCGGACTCCGAGGGCTTTATCCAGCGGAGCCTGCTCGACGCGGCCCGCGAGCACGACCGTTTCGGCCCGATCTTCGAGCCGCGACCGGGCATGAAGTACACGATGGGCATCGACCCTGCCCGCGAGTCGGACAACTTCGCCATTGCGATCTTTGAGGTCGACCCAGACATGGGCGACATCAACCTCGTGCGGATGATCACCTATCACCGCCCGGAGTGGCCGTTTGTGGCCCGCGAGATCCACAAACTCGTCAAGCAGTACCGCATGGAGAGCTTTGCCATGGACGCGGGCGGCGGCGGGACGACGCTGCGGGACCTGCTTGCCGATCCGGCCCACTGCCCCACCGGCTGTCAGCCGATCTTGGAACAGGATTACGACGGCCATCGTCGCAAACACGGTCGTCGCATCCTCGAACCGCTTGTCCAGTTCGGGAAGTACGAGTGGTTGCACGACGCCAACCACAACCTGCGTTCGGGCTTGGAAAGCAAGAAGCTCAGCATCGCCGCATCGCCGCGGATCTGGGCCAAGCACTTGGACGACGCAGACGCGGAGCTCGAGTCCACGCTCGTCGAGATCTCCACCATCGTGACCACCACTACCGCCAGTGGTCGATGCCGCTGGGACACGCCCAGCAAACACCAGCGTAAGGACCGCTATTCCGCGGTTCTCGTGGGCTACGACAACGCCCACAAGCTGTTGGATACCACCACCAAACCCCGCCAGCTCGCCATGGGCGGCTGGGGAGCAACCAGCCGGAGGGCCGCATGAACACCGACTTGGCCAATCAGACCCGCACGTTCCGCGTCGACCCCGAGACCGGGGCGGTGCTTAACACGCAACAGTCGGTCCCCGGCGTCATGCGCAAGATCGAGTGGAACCTCGACGACAGCGGCAAGGCCAGCCTGCGCATCCCGCAGTTGGCGATCGGCCAAACGTCGCACGCCTACGCGCCGGCCCGCGCCAGCGTCAGCGACATCACCCCGTCGGAGGTCGTGCGACTCAACCGCTTGGGCGCCCACAAAGACGAGAAGCACGAGCTGCAACTGGCCGTGGCGTATTGGAAGGAAGATCCCCTGGTTTTCAAGTGCGTCAAGGTCCTGACGCAGCTCGCCAACAGCAACGTGAGTTTCTCCTGCGAGAACGAGACGACCAAGACGTTGGTGGAGAAGTGGTTCCAGCAAGCGATGAGCTTCTCGTTCCGCCAGCAGTGGTTCCGCGAATTCTTCCGGACCGGGATGGTGCCGACGGTCAAGACGCTGATCCCTTACGTGCCGCGGGACTATCGGGCCAACAAGATCCCGAAGCCTGACGAAGAAGAGAACGTCTCGGTGCCCGAAATGGAGCGTGCCCGTGCCGTCAAGACCGCACGACTGGTCGAGGCCGAACAGGTCCGCAAGGCGGCCTACGACCAGGCCGTGGCGCGTCTGGCCAAAGCCCGCGAAGCGCGACTGGTCGGCCTCGTCTCGGATCGCCGGATGGAAAAGCTCGAGCAGGCCGTTGCGACCGCTCAGGCCGCCTGGGAAGAGGGTTGGATCCCCGGCGCTTACACGATCTTTGATCCGTTGCAGATCGACATCAAAGGCCCGCGTGAGATGTCCTGGCTCCGCAAGCCGTACCTGCGGATCGGCGCCGACCTTTCGAAGGCGGCGAAGGACCCCAACCCCGACCAGCAGCAGGTCTTGAACAAGCTGCCGGTGGAAATGCTCGCAGCGATCCGGGCCGGTGAGACGTCGGTGGCGTTGCCGCCGAACATTTGTCACATCGCCTTCGGCGACAAGCAACCCTACGAGAAGTACCCCACCCCCATCGCTCGCCACGCGTTCGGGGCGCTGCGGATGAAGTTCAAGCTGCTCAAGATGGACGAGGCGACCGCGGACCAGGTCAAGGACCGCATCCTGCTCGTGAAACTGGGCGACAGCGAGTACCCGATGTTCGACCCGTCGCAGATCGACGCGGCGGTGCGATTGTTTCAGTTGCGCACCGGCGGCGCCGACATGCACCTGTTCTGGAACCACGCGATTGAGTTGGAGTGGGTTGAGCCGTCCACCGATTCGCTGGTCCAGACCGAGAAATACAACCACTGGAACGATGAGATCCGCACGGCCTACGGCATCAATCGCGTCTTCACCGGCACCGACGGCAAGACCGGGAGTCAGGGCGGGGACATCCTGAATCTCAAGGGCGTGGTCGAAGAGGTTTCCGAGGCCCAACAGAAGTTCATCGAGTTCCTGAACCAAGAGTTGCGTCTCCTGCGGACGGCGCTGGGACTATCCGCGGACGTGAACGTCACGTTCCAACAGCTCAACCTGCGGGACGAGAATGAGTTCATGGCCGCCATCATGCAGATGGTCATGAACGGCCTCATCGACGTGCAGACCGCGCTGGAGACGTTGGGTTTCCACTTCCCGACGATCGAAGCACGCATGGAGTTGACCAAGAAGCTGCGGGCCAAGGGTCTGTTCGTGCCCAGTCCGTCGGCCAACAACCTCGGCCCCGACGGCGGGATCATTAAGCCCGGAGGGGGCAAGCCAACGAGCAAGACCGGCAAGGCCAGCAACAACCAAAGCCAGAAGGGCAAGGCTAAGCCCAAGACCAAGGCGGTGGCGAAGCTGGCGGTCACCCCGGAGGGTCGGCCGGCCGTGGTCGTGCGGGCCGACGAGCTCGACGCGGACTTTGTCCAGGCCGTGGCGTCGCAGTTGGGTACCGACCCCGCCGATGTCTACACCGGGGCCCAATGGCGTGAGCTGACCGGTTCGGAACCGGACTACGGCGCGAAGCCGCCTCCTCCGCCCATGCCGCCCGAGCGGGCGGTCGCGGCCATGGCCGAAGGCACCCAGATGTTGGGCGTGATGCAACGCGCGTACGAAACGTTCGTCGAGACACTTACCAACGCGTCGGGCAACAAGTACATCACGGCGAAAATCCGCCAGGAGGCTTGGAAGTCGGCCGCAGAAGACGTGTTGGACCTGGACGCCGCGGTGGCCGCCCTGCCGGAGGTGCTCGGCGACGACCCCGAGAAGCGGGTCGCGGACATCCTGAGCTGCCGGTTCGAGTCTTCTCTCGACGCGTTGCCCTTGTGTCAGGCCCATTGCCTGGCGAAAGCCCGTGCCCAACTGCAAGGCGTGGAGGCTTAGGCCCGCGGTAGGCCCAAAGTTTCGATAGAGAGGCCATGAGCGACACCACCCACCCGTTCACTCAGGCGGCCGAAGCGGCCGAGGCCGTGACCCGTGATCTCGACGACCGGATTGCAGCACTGGCCCAGGATCAGCAGGCGACGGACGGAGACCTGCTCATCGCCGTCAAGCACCTGCAGGCCCTGGAGGGTCGTGTGGCGGTGCTCGAAGAGCAAGGTGCGATCCAGCCGCCGGTCGATCCTCCGGTGGATCCGATCGATCCTGTCGAACCTCCTGTGACGCCGCCGGCGACCGGCCGGATCCCGACCCTGGGTTGGAACACGAGTTTTCACAAGCGATGGAGCGGTGATTGGTTGCTGCCCAACGCGGCGCTCCGCACGAATCAGATCGTCAACGACCCAGCGTCGAAGTTTGACGATCTCGTCGGGGCTCGCCGCGGGGACGTGAGCTTCGTCGTTGGCGACAAGCCGCTCAACTTCATGTGCATCCAGGACTGCGGCCAGACCGCACCCGCCGGTGAGTGGATCGTCGAATGGGACGGCGACGGCGAGGTCGTGTTTGGGCCGCCGCGTGATCAAGACCACAACCCGGTGCAGTACACCGTGCAGGGCAATCACTACCACGTTGCGTCGCCCTTTTCCTGGGCCGACCTGCAGGTCGTGCGATCCAATTCTCACGACCCGGTCCGCAACATCCGGCTTTGGGTTCCCGGCGGTAAAGACAAGCCCATGTCCGATGCGTCGGCCGAGGCGTTGGCCGGCTGCGCTGTGCTGCGATTCATGGATTGGCAGCACACCAACAACTCTCCGGTGAAACACTGGTCCGACCGCACGAATCCCGATTCGATGTTCCAGGGCACGAGCAACGGAGTCGCCTACGAGCACCAGCTCCGAACGGCGATCGCCGCCGGCGCCGAACCTTGGATCAACGTTCCTTACGGCGCGACCGACGATTTCTGCATCCAACTCGGCAAGCTCATCAAGGAGCTCGTGCCCGTCGGGGTTCGGGTTTGGATCGAGTACACGAATGAGTTCTGGAACGGTGCCGGCCCGTTCAAGCAGGGCCACGACTACATCCAGGCCCTCGCAACCGCCGGCTACAAGGGCGCTCAGCATCTACCTCACGCTTACGGCATCCGCGCCGCCGAGGTTTGGCAGTTGATCGCGGCCGAGACCGGCGCCGACAGCATCGTCCGAGTGCTGGGAGGCCAGGCCGCCAACAAGTGGCAGGCCGCGGAGGCGATGCTTAAGGCCCACCAGCACGGGGACCGACGCGTTGACGCCCTGGCGATTACCGCGTACTTCGAGATGGGTGTCGTGCGGGAAACCCTCGAGCAGAAGTGGCACGAAAGCGGCGACCTCGACGCGTTCTTCGGATTCCTGCTCCCGCGGGTGTACGACCCCGATCGCTGGTCGTACGTCGACGAGCACAAGGCCATCGCCGACGCGTACAACGTCCCTCTGGTCGCGTACGAAGGCGGGTCGCACATCTGCGGGAGCGTCGTCGGTTGGCAAGGCACCGAAAACAAGGTCCTCACGGATTTCCTCGCTCGGGCCCACGAAGACTCGCGGATGGGCGACGCGACCATCAACGCCCTTCGCAACTGGTACATCAAATCGGACAACGGCCTGCACTGTGCTTTCACGCTGAATTACGTACCGACCAAGCACGGCAACTGGGGCCATCTCAAGGGAACGCACGACGACTTGACGAAAGCCGACCGTTGGCTGGCGGCGGTGGCCACGGCGGTCTCTGCACACACCGGCAAGCTGAATCCGAAAGAACCCGACCCGACGCCGCCCCCGGCCGATACCGCGGAAGACTTCGAGATCATCTGGGGTGACGGCGGCGGTGATATCGGCGTGGACGACAAGCGTCGCTGGGTAGACGCGATCGATGACATCGACATCGAGGGCAAGGCCCCCGAAGGCGGTGGCGTTCGCATCTGGCTGTGGTCGGCCCATCGCGGCCAGGAAGATTGGGACGGCAAGGTGCCCACCGACGGTGGCACTTATCTGCTGCTGGCCCAGGGCTTCGGGAAGGACTTGTTCGAAGCCGACGTCAACGACCTCACGCGAGAAACCGAGAAGGACGGCGTCACGCAACGGCTGCGCCGGTGGCTGACCGTGCCGGAGCGTGACACGCTGCCCGACCTGCCCGACCCCGCTCCGGTTGACCCCCCTGCCGATGACGGAGACCTGCCGGCTTGGCCGGTTTCGTCGGACCCCAAGCTGCTGCAAGCGTGGCTGCCCGTCGGCTACGACTCGTTCACGACCAAAGGCGAATCGCCCAAGAGTGGATCCACGATTCGCAAGAAGATCATCTACACCGATCTGGATTCGTGGTCCACGTTCACGCTGCGTCATCGCAAGAACGTCACCATCGACGACTGCGTGATCATCACCCGCCACAAGCACCCCGAGCGTGGGGGTGGCGGCGGCATCACGATCGAGCACTGCACCAACATCGTGGTTCGCAATGTCCGGGTGATCGCCCAGCCGGTGTTCGCCAGCCACCGCGATCGTAGTTCGGGCATCTACGCGGCTCACACAAACGGCCTTGTGATCGCCGGGTTCGCGATGATCGGCGGCGGTGACAGCATCGTGCCCGAGACGCACGAGGGCTTCTACAGCCATTGCATGTACCTGTACTCGTGCAAGAACGTCACGCTGCTCAACATCGCCGGCATTGACGGCCACGGCGCGGTGATCAAAGTCTCGGCCGACAGTGCCTCTGAGGACGAGCGGAACGAGAACTGGCGGATCGAAGGCATCTTCGGCTGGGGCTACGGGTTCCTGGTGGCCTTCTCCTTCACGAACGAGCGTGGCCGCAACGTCCGCGGGGCGAACCACAACATGAAGGTGCGGCTCGGGCGTCATTGCCGAGCCGACGGCATGTTTGCGAAGTCCGACCACGACGGCATCCGAGGGGTTTGGACCAACAACACCGACAAGACCGTCACCGTCGAAGACTGTTCAATCTGGGACACGGACAAGAGCCAAAACTTCCCGGGCATCGTCGCCGGCGAGAACGATTACACCGATCTGGGCGGCAACGAAGACCGTCGGGGCGACGTGTACATCACCGAGTCGGAGCTCGCAAAGCTCCGTGCCGATCTGGTGCGGCACGGCTTCTCGAAGCCGGAGCTGCTCCCCCACTGCCTCCGAGCCGCCTAAGTCATGCCCACTCGCGACGACTGGATTGGAATCCTTTTGGCCGCCCTACTGGTCGGTGCCGTCCTCCTCGCCTTTGCGTTTGCCCAGACCCCTTGACGAGAGAGATCGCTGATGTCCAGCTCTATCCCCGAACTCGACACGCTGATCGCGAACAGCTTGAAGGTCTTTCAAGCCAACGCCGATGAGATGGTCTTCTGGTACGAAGACTTGGATAGTGACGGAGTGGCGGAGTCCAACGAGGTTGCCTGGTTGTCGTACGACGCCGTGGGGCAGCAACTCACGATCGAACAACCGAATCCAACGGTTTCGGGGGTTCCGGTGAGCTCGACTACCAATTTCGCGTTCACCAAGTGGGGCTTTGATTTCATCGGAGAGTTGAACACGACGTATGTAGCCAACGGCGTGACGTCGCTCTTGTTCATTGCTGATAGTGCCGACGTCGACTCGATCACCACCGTGCAGTACACGGTGACCATGGGCGGCGTGGACTACATCAACGTCATTCCTATCGGCAAGGGTGTCGTCGACGAGCACCCCGTGGTTTCGCCTGAATCTCCGCTGATAGTGAACGGCCGCGGCAACATCGTCCACGAGAACCCCGTCAACGCCGGCGGGTCGGCGTGGACGAGCAATTTTCGACACACGGCCCGTATCTTCTCGCGGACCTATCCGCCCCACGCGTTGCACGCCGACCAAGTCGGCTACCTCGAGGGCGACGTGTGGTTCGATGTCGATTCCACCCAGCTCTATCTCTGCGTGGAATCGGCGGGATCGTTTGCCGTCTGGCGCAAGCTGGTGGTCGGCGATGAGAATGGGGACATCAAAGGTGGCGTCGTGGTGCGTCAGGGCACTCAGGCGGAACTCGCGGGCGTGCTACTCGACTCCGCGGAGCTTGCGTTCGCCAATGACGCCCAGAGGCTCTATGTCGGTGACGGCCAGCAGACGTGTGCCGAACTCACGCCGATCAGCGTGCGGGACGGCTGGCTTGTGGACTCGTTTTCGACGGTGCCCGATCCGTACGGGATCGACGACGGCCAGAACGTCCACTTCGTCTTCACCGGCGGACCGGACCCTGCCTCCTTTAGTTTGGACGCACCCCGATTCGACGGGCAGCGGCTCAAGTTGGTCAACGCCGGGGCCGGGAACCTCACGATCACCGCGGGCGCCGAAAGTCCGGAGGTCTGGCGGTCTTCTGCGGGCACTCAAGTGACGCCGTTCACCGGTGTGTTGTCCCCGAACATGACCACCGCGTTGGAGGGGTACCTGGTGGGCGGCACCGCCCGTTGGATCATCGTTGAGAACGAGGGGGTGTGGACATGAAACAGGTGGGTCCGAATTACGCGGTCGATGGCTGGCCCATCCTCGACATCCAGCGCACCGAAGAGGAGATCTACGGGAACCTGGATCAGCAGACGACCGACAAAGACGCGGTCATCGACGAGTACTCCGAGTCGGGCATCATTCGCTCGGGTGTCGTGGCGGTGGCTTCCGATCGGTCGTATCGTTTTATCAACGAGGCGCCCAGCGTTGGCACCATCAACGAATCAACCGGTGCGATTACCCGTCTCACCGACGGCGAGTTTGTGGTGACGGTCGATGACGGTCTCACGCGAGTCCGATCGTCCATTGATCTCGAGCAGGTCGGCGGCGTTCCGCTGCAAACGATCGTCTCCTGGTCTCCGGGTACTTTTGCCGAACTCGTTTCGACGTCGATCCTCAACGCCGTCGACAACGCCACGCCGGTCGAGACCCTCAAGCCCACGTTGTCGGGTGGGTTGCGGAACCCCGTCTCCTGGCCGGTGGCAGCCGGCTACAACCTCGGGTGCATCGACACCGAAAAGCCCAACGCGACCGTCATCGGGTACTCGAACGGCTACGTCTTTGTCTTGCAGGCGGAACACTATGCGGACAGCGCCGACACCTTTGTGGCTGACGACGACACGGTCTACGCGTTGACCGGCGGTGTGGGTGAGAACGTAGGGCCGGCCAACAGCATCGACGATTACCGGACAGACTTCAGGGTGGTCCGCTATACGGAGCCGGCGGGCATGGCCGCCAAAATCCCAGCCGCCCTACTGCCGCCGGCGACGCTGCCCGACTACCTGCCCAACTTGCGCTTCGGCGTGCCGGTTATGTCGATGGACCAGGACAAGAACGCCCTGATCGACGACGTGTCGAGGTTGGACGATTGGGTGAGCCTGTCCTGGTCCGACCACCCTCGCCTTCATGAGTTCCGCGAGACGAAAGTCGCGGGCGACTCGGGCAGCCCCGTCTTCTTGCTGGTCGGCGGTGGCCGGCTGGTGATCATCACCACGCTGACGTTTGGGGGGTTCGGTCGAGGCCCGGCGGTACACGCCAACCTCGGGGCGATTCAGGTGGCGGTCGAGTCCCTCGGCGGCACCTGGGCCGATTTCGAGTTCGTGGACCTCGCCGCGTATCCGTCGTGGCCGTAAGGCTTGGAGGTGAAGTATGGACCCGCTCGACATCGAGACTTTGACCGCCACCGAGCTGTGTGAGCTGACGGCCGACGGCATCTCGACATTGGTGGCGTCCGCGAGCGAGACAGAGCCGCCCGACGACCGTTTGTTTGATCCCGATTTCGGGTACGACCGCAGCAACTGGGGATACGACGATGTTGAGCTTTGAGTTGAACGACACGACGATGCCCCACCGCTTTCGCCTGCGCAACACCGCAGGGCAGCCGGTGACGGGCGTTGCTCCGGTCGTGACCTTGCAGAAATCAGATGAGACCGACTACTTGGCGGCGTCGGGGGTCGTGACGGAGCTCGGTGACGGTGAATACAGTCTGGCCGGCCACGCCGATGATCGCGACACCTTGGGTCCGATGGGCGTAAAGATCGAGGCACCCGGTGCGATCACCCTGTGGGGGCAGGTCGTGATTGTTTCGCACAACCCTTATGCGATCGCGGGCATCACGTCTGCACAAGTTGCCGAGGCGATCGAGACAACCCGCCAGATCGCGGGCAAGATCGATGACGCCGGTGTCAACGGATCGTTGGCCGCCGTCGCATTCGGAACCAATCGTGAGAACCTGTTTGAGCCGGGTGATGTGATTCAACAGAGCGGTTCGCGCGAAGTCATGCTGGTAGTGGCCGTCGCCAACTTCGATGTTCAGGTTGTGCGGGGTTACGCCGGGACGACCGCCGAGGCCTTGGTTGATGACGGAGAAATCTGGCGTATTGGTCACGCCTCTTTGCTTCCCGCGAGCGACGCGGATGGTGAGCACGACGTCACGTTTACGGTCCAGAACTCTGTTCCCGAACCGTTGCAGAACGCAAAGATCCAGATCTCTTCGCAAGGTGCGATCGTTCGGACGCTCGACAACACCGATGTCGCCGGCCAAGCACAAACGACCCTCGACAGCGGCAACTACACCGCTCACGTCAGCCTGGACGGCTTCTACCTCAAGGCTCACGCTTTCACGGTCAGTGGCGACGGCAACGTCGTGATCGACTTGACACCTCTCGTGGTTCCCGCCCACAACGTCAGCCAATGCGTCGGCACGCTGACCACGTACGACGGCCAGGGGAACCCGGAAACCAACATCAAGGTGACGTTTACGCTGGTCTCGGTGAACGACGGGACCCCTACCGGCGAGGCGTACAACACCGGATCGTTCTACGTTCGCAGCGACGAATCTGCGTTCGTTTCCGTCACGTTGTTGCAAAACGCGGTGTACCGGATGTCGCGTGGGGGCTCCATCGTTGAAGTCACGACGCCAACGTCGCCCGGACAGTTTGCGCTGCCGGACCTGTACGGAAGCGGCGAATAGTTGCGAGGCGAAAGCGTCGCCGTGTTTTTTACGCGTTGGCGTCCATGGGGCCGACCAGCCGCACCGCCCTACTCATCGCTGCCGCCAGCTTTCGCTCGAAGACGTCCTGGGCCCGGGCGTTGCCGTTCTGATATCGCGGCGGCAGTTTGACCGCACCGATCTGCCGTATGAGCTCCTGATCGCACTGACTTAGAAGCAACGTCATCGCCCGAATCAAATGGGACCGATTGAGCTTTACGTCGGACTGGAGTTCCACCTGGGCCGCGAGCCAGGTGAGCGTTCGGTCGGCCCGTCGCGTCATGAAAAAGTCACGCCGCCCCACCACTTCCATGTCGGGGTCGATCGGCGTTTCCTGCTCGGGGAACAATGGTTCGGGCATGCGATACTTCCGCGGATTCTACCCCGGCTCGGTTCAGGTCGTGCTGATGGATTGGGCGTCGCGTACGGCGTCGTGCAGGAACGCGCTGACCTGATTTTGAAAGGCCTGCCGCCCTTCCAGGTCATGGTTCGAGGGTCGGGTCTGGAAAGTGCTCGCCGACGGCCGAGTCTCGATCACCGATCGGCTGTGCAGCAAGATGTCGGCCATGCTCACGAGGATCTCGGTCGCGTTCGGGCGGATGCCCAGCTTTTCTTCCAGGAGTGTTTCGATCCCCGTCAAGTCCGACGCCATCTTTCGGTCCATGACGACGGTGACCCGTTTGTTGGCTCGGTTGGGCTTGGGGGCCTTGGCGGGCGCGGCATCGGGAATCAGTGGCGGATTGATGGGCCGGACCGAGACGGGCGGCGATGTCTCGACCGGGGTCGGCTGGGTCGCAACGGGGGCGCTCGCCCGCCCCAGGACGCTCTGGCCGCTGAGGCGTCTGGTGGCGGTGCCGGGGAGCATGTCGGGATGGGTTTCAGCGGGCTTGGCGGGCATCAGGCTTCAGCTCCTGTCGTCTCTTGCTCGAGCCGGGCGTCGATGTACCGGTCGAGCTGTTTCTGCCACCCGTCCGGCAGTGGCGGCCCCCCTTCCAGTCGCCCTTCCGCAAACGCCTCGGGTTGAGACAGTCGGACGATGATTTCCTTGGCGACGGCGGTGAAGTCGGCGATGATGCCGCGGTTTTTCACCCAGTGGCGGTTGGCCATCTGGAACACCGTCCGCCCTTCCCGCTGGCCGGCGGTCACCAAGGCGTGTCGTCGGATGCGGCGGGTGAACATGAGTTTCTCATCGCCGTAGGCGGCCATGGGAATCCAGATATCTCGGAACCAGTCCTGGCTCTGGATCGAGACGTCGCATACCAAGATGCCCAGGATCGTCAGCGAAGGGTTGGCCTGCTCGCGAATTGGCAGGACCATTTGCGAGACCGCCTTGTGCATCGCTTCGTAGCTGTAGCTGTCGCCCTTGACCGAGAGCACGAGGTGTGTCGCATTGGCGTACGCCGAGATGGCTTGGAAGGCGCCGGCCGTGGGCGGAGTATCGATGAGGACCAGGTCGTAGTTGTCGCGGGCCCAGGCCAGGGTTTCACGCAACAGGCCGTAGGTCACCGACCGGTCGCGGGTGTCGATCCGCTCCGGCACGACGTTGACGTCGTTCCGGGACGGGATCAGGTCGACGTTGGGCGGCAAGCCTTCGGATACGACAGTTTGGGCGGCCGTGTTGATCCCGAGGCAGATCTCGTAGAAGCCCGCGAACTCTTCGGGTGTGACACCCAGGCTGCGGGTCGCGCTGGCCTCACCGTCCGTGTCAATCACCAAGACGCGGTAGCCGAGGTGGCCCAGCGCCGAGGCGATATTCACGGTGTTAGTGCTCTTGCCGACACCGCCCTTCTGGTTGCCGAACATGATGGCCGGCACGCTGGGCAGTTCGATTTTTTGGGTCTGCGGGTCGTCCATGACGCAGGGCCTCCGTGGTGAGATTGATTTTCCAATCTTCCTTTATACCAACATGCGAATAATGGATCAAGCTCAGATTCGAAGATGCGAGGCCATGATTCTCATTTCTTTCCAAAGTGGTACTCTTCCATCATTCGAACAATGGAATGATCGCAGACGGACATATCGTACTCCAGCGTCTATGAGAGTGGTTTCTAGCCGGTTGATTGTTCCATTGTTCGCATGATGGATTCTGCGTTTCTTCGTTTTTCCGTATCTCTGCTTTTGCGTTTCTGGCGTTCTTCGTTCATTGGGTGGCGCGATTCTTTGCTTCTTCGATCATGTGTTTCTCTCGACGCCTTGACCAATGAGCGGCGCGCATCCAGTTGTGTCCTCTAAAATCTGAACGGACCCTCTACGGATGGAGGGTGCTTCTTCACCGCAAGGACCCCGCCCAGATCAGGACACAAAAAAACCCGTCGGCGGCAACCGACGGGCCTTCGTCTGAAACCGCGGAGCGGCTCTCAAATACCACCTTGATTGTATCAGGGCGAGACCTCCCGGCAAGGCGATTCTGCGCTAATTTTCGTGCAGCTTCGTGGCCATCTGCGGGGCCGGGAGTAACCCGTGCCCAAGACGCCACCCAAGTGGGACCCCGACCCTCATCACGTCAAACCCGACGGCGGATTTGCTCTGCTTCACGGCGGAGCGATCTGCGCCGCCTGGGACCTTGGACGTACGGACATCGGACATCACGCGACCCGCCTGTACTTCGCTTTGGTTGAGATGTCGACACGTCGAGCAGGGCAGGGCGGTGAGCTCAAAGTCGATGAAGCCCTCAATTTGATGGGCTTGTCCAGATCGTCGAAAAACCTCGCCAAGATCCGGCGTGCCTACGCCGCCTTGAGCGACGCCAAGCTCATCGTCGCTGGCGACCGCAAGCTCAGCTTTCCGGATGTCCGTACGTCACCCCGGTTGGCCAAAGTCCCTCGGGGCGACCGTCGCGTGCCGGTGCCTCGACGGGTTCTGCGACTCTTGGCCAAGGCGACCACCGCTCGCACGGCCGCCGTCCTCGGCTACGCGTTTCGTTGCCTACACAACCACCGAAAGAGCCTCACCCGGTGGGGTCTCGTTCAGGTTCAGTGGATCGCCGATGTGTTCGACCTCAATCGCGGCAGCGTGGACCGGGCCAAGCAGTGGCTCGTAGGATTGGGTTGGATCAAGCAGCTGCCGACTCACGGGTGGCTGGTTCGCCGGCACGGTGTCAGGACTTTGATCGACCTGCGGTGGGGCGGCAGCGCGGCGCGTCCGGGTGTCGATGAGCTACCCCTGGCGCGGCGCTTTACCAAACGGCATCCTCTACCGAGAGGATCAAATAACCAACAACCCGCTGGCCGCCGACGGCCTGGGGTTTCAAAACCGCCAACTTGGAGAAAACTGACGGATGGCGATCTTCGAGATCTCGGACGACTGCGGGAGCTTTTCGCACAAAGAGACAGCAGTGGGGCGGTGTATGCCAATCCTCGGTTTCGTGACTTCGTCGCACTGGCCGTCCGCGCCCGCGATGGCGACCGGCCGGCGGCGTTGTTCCGCTGGCTGATTGACCGTGGCCGACGAGACTGGGTCACCCAATCGCAGGAGGACGAGGCGATCCGCTGGCTGAAGCCTGCCCGGAAGCAGACTATGGACCCCCCCTTACTCGGAACAAAACTCCCCCGACTTGAGATCGACCCGATTGATTATCGCCTCTTCGTTGCCGCCGTAAAAACCGCGGGATGCCGGGCGTTCCAGGTCCTGCGGGACCATCGTGGGTGGACGCGAGAGCGGTTCCAGGCGGTCGAGCGGGCGGCGGGCTGATCCGCGAATCCTCCAATCGTCCGATGGAGCGGAAGAACCCTCAATCCGCGATTTGGAGTCCGCCATGTACAGCCCTGAAGACCGCGCCCTGGCCGCGAAAGCATTCGAATCTCTCGACATCACCGCCACCAACGAGGGCTTCACCCTCACGGTGAACGGCAAAGAGATCAAGGGCGCCGAGGGTCTGAGCTTCTACAGCTGGTCCGACGGTATGGACCCGCTCTGGTCGGTCAATTACTCGACCGGAGACTCTACGGGTGACGGGATCACGTCGTACACGTACTGGAACATCACGCCCCATATCGAGTCGGGCAAGGCCACGCTCAAGGTGAAGCAGATGCATAAGCCCGACCAAGCCATCGCCAGTCGGCGAGCGCCGGGGTCCGATGTCTTTGCTCAGCTGGGCAGCACGAAGAATCGACCCAACCAGGTCTAAACGGGGGAGACGATGAGTAGCGGTGGGGCGGTGGGCGCCTTCGAGCACGACGGAGTGGAGTACGAGCGCGTCCGCGTGACGGCTTCGCTGTCGCTACGGCCGGCATCCGAGGATGACATCGTCGAACCGATGGACCGCGCCGTGGCCGGCAAACTCTTCACGATCAACAAGCGATCGCCCGACCTGATCAACGTCGATCTGCTCTTGGATACCGAGGGCGTCAACGGCAACTGGGATTACATGACCCGGTCGGCCATCCTCGCCGATCACGGCACCGCCAAGTGGAAGCCCATGGACATGGACCACGGCGTGGAAGAGGCCGAGTCCTACGTGACCGGCAAGGCGAGCGCCAATCACAACACCATCTTCGGGGTGATGACGGGGGCCTCCCTCTGTAACTCCGAGGGCGAGTTGCTGACCGCCGAACAGGTGTCCGACCTTCCCAGCGAGGAGGACATGTACCGCCCCGACGCCGAGAAAGTCGCGGTGAAAGCTCATGCCAGCCTCTGGCGTTTCATGTTTCCCCGCACCGCGGAGGACCTCACCAAGAGCATCGCATCGGGTTCCATGAAGGTTTCGATGGAGCGGTGGATCTCAGATCTGGATTACCTGACCTGGAACGGCAACGACTGGGACGTCACCGACAAGGCCACCGCTAAGCAGAACGGGATCCACGAGCGCTGGGAAAACCACATCGAGACCAACGGCTACCCGACTATCCGTCGAACCCACCGGTTTCTCTACGGCGGCGTAGCTTCAACCACGAACCCTGCCAACGCCTTGTCGCGGTATCTGCCTACCGGCTTGGACTTTGCCGCGGCGTCCCGGTGGCCCGGCGCGAACCCGGGCTTGCTCAACGCTTACACGGCGATTCAGGCCGAGCATGCCGAGTTGCACAGGGCATTCGCCACGCTCCGCGACGATGCAGAGCGTGACCATTTGATCGCTAGGCACCGCGACCTCCACGAGGTGGCGGCCCAACTTGAGGAAAAGCTCAATGCCTCCAAACGAAAGTAGCAGTACCACGCTTCTCGATATGACAGTGCCGGAAGAGATTCGCCATTCGCTGCGATTCGATCCCGAGAACGATCACGCTACGGCCTCCGGGCCCAACGACTCCGAGGAGAACACGATGCCCGAGACCGCAACGCCCGCCGCCAAGCCCCTCGACGAGCAGGCCGTCGCCGCACTCGTCGCCGAGACCGTCGAAAAGATGGACTCTGACAAGGCGATCGCGAACCAGGTCCACGCCCTGACGACCGACAAGCTGACCGCGGAGCAGGCGACCGCCGCTGCGACCGAAGAGCTCGAGAAGATCAAGGGCGACAAGGCCGAGGCCGACCAAAAGGTCACCGACCTGACCGCCGAGCTGGACACCGCCAAGGCGTCGCTCGAAACGGCAGAGAAAGCGAAGACGGAGTTGCAAGAGCAGCTTGATGCCGCGAAGGCCGAGCTCAACAAGCATGAAGTCGATAAGGCCGTCGCTTCCCGGAAGGGCCAGTTGGCTGAGCTCGACAAGGCCGTCGCCACCGACGAGCAGGTCGCCAAGCTGACGGCGGTCGACAAGGACGGCAAGTTCCAGCTCTCCGAGGACGCCTTCGACATCGCCCTCGCCGCCCTCAAGACCGCTTCGGATGCGATCGCCGACAAGGCCGAGGCTTCGCAAGACACGACCGAAACTCCCGAGGGTGAGACGCCCGAGGGTGCCGGCGACGACACGACCGAAACCCCGGATCAGGCCACGGCGACGCAAAAGGGCGGCGGAGACGAAACCCCCGATGAGCCCGACCTCGCCGGCGTTGACCAGTACCACCAGGCCATGGCGACGTTGATCGGCACCGGACAGGTGCCCTCCACGAACGCCGCGTTGACCTCGAAGTTCGCCCAGCTCGGTACGAGCACGTCGTAAAGCCCCACGGAGTCTGTAACCGCACCCATTGCACAAACCGTGAGGCCTGAGCCTACGGGAGGAGAGAAAAACCATGCCCCTGATCGAAAAGCCCACGCACGCCACCATGACCCCCGGGTTCAACTTCGACGCGATCAAGCGTCACCAGAAGGGCCTGGTCAAGCTCAACGTCGGCGGCATCGCCACCCCGTTCTACTACGTGAACGAAGTGGTCATCGAAGGCCAGCCCCTGAAGGTTGAGGGTGCTACCGCCTTCCTCGCCGAAGGCGTCGCCGCCAACGAAGCCGCCAAGGTCATCGGCCTCGCGATGCAGATGACCTACGACGCGCCGACCGGTCACTTCGCCCAGCTGGCGGAATACAACTTCGCGAACGACACCAGTCAGTCGCTGAACGGCTCGCCGATCGGCGTGCTGATGGGCGCCGGCTACGCGAAGACCACCAACTACACCGGCGACGTGACATTCGGTGATCCGGCCTACCTGGACGCCACCGGCAAGATCCTCACCGCCGACAGCACCACCGGCGCCAACGGCCTTCTGCCGATCGTGTTCGAGGGTGAGGGTTCCGACGGCGACGTGCCCGTGACCATCCGCTTCGACTTCCCCGTGGTCGTCTAAGTCCACGCGGTTTCACCTGACCTGACCGGACGGTCCTGAGCAGGGCCGAGCCCCAACACGCCCGATGTGCCCGATGCCCGGGCGAGGAGATAGAACGATGCCCGAGACCGCCGCACCTTTGACCGACACCCAGAAGCAGGAGCTGTTCCGCTCCACGGCCGAGAGCCTCGAGGCCCGTCAGGCCTACGCGGCGTCCCGGGCCGAGGTCCTGAACCCGCTGCTCACGCATGAGAGCACGATTCGCTCCATCTTCGCGCCCGAGACCGTCGCCGCCGGCGACGCCATCCGGTACGACATTCCGTTCGACGACATCGAATGTGCCTGGGTCATGCCGCAGATCGGCGCCGTGCCCAGCGTGCAGTTCGAGATGAAGGAAGTCTACGTCAACACCTTCGGCATCGACGGTGGTGTTGAGTACCAGATCGATGTCGCCAAGGACGCACGCTTCGCGGTCGGCGAGTTGGCCACGACGCTGCTCATGAACAACTTCGTGCGGCAGGAAGAGCTGGCTGGCTGGAACCTGATCAAGGCCCACGCCGCCGTCCTCACCGCCGATCAGATCGTGGTTGCCCTCGATGACAACGGCGCGACGGCCGGCGACCAGAAGCTGAACATCCACACCATCTCCGAGGTCATCACCAAGGCCGACGAGCTCGGCGTGGGTGGTCGCCGGGTCACCGACATCTACTGCTCGCCGCGACGCTTTGCTGACCTGCGGAACAACGTCCTGCACGCCTCGCTGCCGGACGACATGAAGATGCAGGCCTGGGGCGCCCGCCGCGAAGCCGGCAATGAGTTCGTGCCCGAGATCCGGTTCCACAAGGTCTACAACTCGGCCCTGGTCGACGACGACACCGCCTACGCGTTCACCCAGAAGGACGGCTTCCGCTACGGCGTCATGCCCATCCGCGACACCCTCGTTACCTACGACAACCCGGTGTCCATCCTCGAACGCAAGATCGGCATCATCGGCTGGGAGCGTCTGGGCCTCGGCATCCTGGACGACAAGGGCCTGATGAAAATCGACTTCACCAAGCCGGCCACCTAATCCGGCGTGAATCCTGAAAGAACGAGCCCGAGCGGGCGGGGACCCTTCCCCGCCCGCTTTTTTCGATGAAGGGTTACATGCGAGTCATCACCGCTGGCAACAGCCGCTACCGACCGATCGTAGAGCTAGGCGTCGCCCAGGCCCACCTGATGGGCTACGACGTGGGGCTCTTCGACCTGGGAGACCTCGGGATCGGTTGGGCCCACCCGATTGAGGTCGATCCGCGGCTGGCCGTAGAGGGCAACTACAAGGTTGACGAGAAGGGATACCCCACCAAGGCCCTTCACAAGCCACGAATGCTGCGGGAGGCTCAGGAGCGGTATGGCGGCAGCGACCTGCTGTACCTCGACGGCGACGCGATCCTGGTGCGGCCGGTTCACGACATCTTCGATCACGACTTCGACGTCGCCGTCACCGTGCGGCCCAAGCACGAGCGGGATCGCACATTGCGAATGAGGCCGGCTTGGGATCAGTGGATCGGCTGGGTCAACGCGGGTGTCGTCGCTCTCGCCGATAGCGCCGGGGCCGTTGAGTTCGTTCACCGGTGGGCGGCAGAGTGCGACCGGAAGGGTAACGATCAGTTCGCGCTCAACGAGATGGTCAACCCCAAACACCGTCGACTCCGCCCGGGGGAAACGTGGGTTGAAGACGGCGTTCGTATCCACGCCCTGGACGGACAGAAATACAACTTCGGCGGCTTCCACGCGCCGGGGTACGAGGAAGCGTCAATCCTCCACCTCAAGACGATGGTCTGGCAGAAAGAGCTCAAGCAGCTGCAACTGCACTGCCGCCGTAAATCAAGGGAGTTTCTATGACGACGATCCAAGAGCACGATCGGCAGGTGTTGTGCCGGCGTCTGGCCGATGCGGCGTTTGCGGGTGTGGGCATCGAGGTTGGCGTGCAGTCTGGCCGTTTTTCCGGCCAGCTGCTGCGATCCTCGCAAGTGAAACACCTGCATCTGGTGGACTGCTGGTGCACCCACGAGAACCCCGACGGAAGTGGTTCAGAAACCCAGGCCGATCACGACCGCCACTACAAGCGAGCAATGGCCGAGGTGCAGAAGTCTCGGAGTCGGAATCAGGAAGTGAGTGTGCACCGTGGGTTCACCGCCGACGTGTTGCCCGGGTTGCCCTTCGGCACGTTTGACTGGGCTTACATCGACGCCATGCACACGTACGACGGATGCTTGGCCGACCTGGAAGCCACAGAGCGACTGATCCGCCCCGGAGGACTGATCGCCGGCCACGACTACGAGCAAGGCACCGAGTGGGCGCGGCGTGTGCAATGCGGCGTTGTGGACGCAGTTGCCGATTTCTTGAAGAACCGGCCGAACTGGGTCCTCGAAGCGGTCTACGAAGACAGCTTCCGAAACAACAGTTATGTGCTGGCCCATCGCCCCCCGGGAGAGGTCGAAGCGTGAGCGTGATGCGTCTCCGAAAAGGTCAAAACGTGTTCACACCGTTCCAGGTGCCCCTGTTTGATGGAGACGGGTTGCCGCTAACCGGTCAAGCGTCCGACATGCGGTTCTCGATCCAGTGCATGGATAACGGGCACGTCTACGACTGGAGCACCAGCACGTTTCGCTCGACGCCCACGAACGCAGACACCGGAGTGACCTCCGTCGCCAACGCGGGGCACATCTATCAAGTTCGTCAGGCGTGTGGAGCTTTCCCGCGGGCACATTATGTCGCCAAGTTCGAGCACCAGACCCTGGGGTACCAGTGGCACTGTCCGTTCTCGGTGGGTCTCGATCTCGATCAGCAACTGGGATATGCCGCTACGTACACGCCGGGGACGCTGAAGGTCGCGGCTTGGCTCGAAGAGGGGGGTGTTCGCCAGGTCGACACGACGCAGATCTCGGGTGCCCGGGTGCTCAACCGGGACGGCACCGTCGCAGCGATCGAGGTCGGCCCATTCGGCGGAAGTCAAGGCCTCTTCGAGATCGACGTGTCCGCAACGCTCAACACCAACACGGCCTACGTCCTGGAGATCGAATTTATCAGTCCGGGCATTGTGTCGAACACGGATTATTCATCGACGCTGTGGGCGGGGCTAACGCGTCCGTAAGGGGGGAAAGTGTTCGGATCCATCTCAAACCCGAAGACCCCGACCTCGACGGGCGGGGGCGGTTCCGCGGACTCCGACTGGACCGTGACCGAGAAATCGCAGATCCGCCAAGCGTTGGGGGTGACCGGCGATCGCCAAGCCACCGCCGGTGGCGACGTCAACGCGGTCAACACGGCCGTCAATAACGCCACCATCGGCATCAACACACTGCTGTCACGGCTCTCCGATACCCGGGCGAATCGACTCGAGAACCTCGACGCGGCGATCACGACCCGGTCTACGCCGGCAGATATTCCGACCTTTGACTTGACGGCGTTGAATGCGGATGTTCAGACCCTCTTGACTCGCCTGACGGATAGCCGGGCTGCTTCTTTGGACAACCTGGGCGACTCGCTCGGAGGGCTGGCGGAGGCGGTTTGGACTTTCGACGTCGGCGGGTTGGATCCGGGTCCGGGCCATGCGTCGCAGTACGTCAAGCGATTGGACGTGGCGATTTCGACCCGGACGAACCAGTTCCAAGTTGCGAACGAGCTTGATCACCTGCTCACGACGTACAGTCTTGATCTGGCCTGGAATGGGATCGACACGCTGCTCAATCGGCTCACCGAGGCGCGTGCGGGGTATCTGGACAACCTCAACGCCGGCGGCACCGTTGCGACACAGGTCGACCTGTCGGGGATTCAGAACAACACCCGGACCACCATCTCGATGCCGGCGAGTTATGTCGTGCCGGGATCAGGTTCTCAGCGGTTCGTGGTGTATCTCAACAACTACAACATCGCCGGCCAACAGGAAGACCTCGACGTCGTTCCGTCGATCGCAATCTACAAGCCCGACGGCACGCTGCACACGAACGCCGTCTACGGCACCAGCATTGGCGGGACGCCGGTCACCGAGATGGAACAGAACGGCGGCGAAACGGGGCGGTACTACGCGTACATCGAGATCGACAACACCGACACGGTGGGGCAGTACGTCGTCAACTTTGAAATGACAGAGGGCGGCCTGACTCGCTACGCGGACCGCAACCTCACCCTGGTCGCAGCGCCGGAGGCGGATTTCAACAGCGCCGATCGCACGATGCTGACTCAACTGCACGCCCTGCGACCGGACTACAAGCCGGCGATCGACTCGTCGGGTCGTGTGGACCTGGGTCAAATCCGTGGTAACCATAACAACGCCGAGTACCTCGGCAACCTGGCCTACAGCTGGGAAGATGACGGCTATATCTCGGCCGATGTCGTCGCGATGTCAACCGCGGTGCGAAACCTGGTGGCGGACGCCGTGTGGGATGAAACCTTGTCGTCGCACCAGTCGAGCGGATCGACGGGTCGGGCGTTGCAGGACGCCACGTCCGCGGCAGGTCTCGACTTGGCCGGCATCGCCGATGCGGTTTGGGACGAAAACATGTCCGCCCATCAGTCGGCAGGAACCGCCGGCCAGTACCAGGTTGATGGCGGCCAATCGACGGCCGGCGCGGTCAACGAGATGCTCCAAGCCGCGTTGCAGGATTTCTTCTTGAACAACGTGGGGCTCAACGTGACGCAGGTGCAGGCGAACTCGTTCGCCCACTTGTTGGCACGCACGTTCCGGGTACGGCCCGGGGGCGACTTCATTCAGATCCCCCTGCGACATTACGAAGACACCAACAAGAACTACCACATCGAGATCGAGATCACGGATCAGAACGATACGAATTTCTCGTCGCCGGATTACGTCTACGACACGACCAGCAATCGGTCGAACCTTTTCTACACGCTCGACGGGGCCGGCCAGAGCCAGTCGCTGACGCCGTACCCCAGCGGGGGCATCTCCGCAACCACCACCAACACCAATCCGGATCAGACGTTTGCAACGGTGTGGCTGTTCCTCGACGACACCGCTCAGAAGGACATCATCGACCGCGACCTGGTCATGATCCGGGTGCGACAGAGTCACGATGGTGGGGCCTCGTGGGGCAACTGGCTCGTCGAGCCGCTGCGCCTCGGTTGATCCGCGTCTGCCGATACCTCACCAGGAGACCTTGCCATGCTTCTGAAGACGTACCTCACCACGAACGACGAGATCGGCGGCCTCGACGACGCCGCGGCCGCCTTGGCCTACAACACCGATCCGGTCAACTACGTGCCGGTTTACAGCGAATCGATCCTTGCGTGGATGGGTGACGCGGGACGCATGATCTCGCTCGAAGGTTTCGCGAACCAGCCCATCCAAGAAGGCGAGACAGCCCTGGTTACCGGCATGAAGAGTGCCTTGAAGGCCATGCTCTTGGGCCTCAACAACAACCGAAGCTACCTCGATCTGACGATGGGCGGCAAGCAGCACATGCTCATGCAGGGCCTTGCCCAACTTGCCTTGCCCGGCCTGGCCGCAAGCGACATGGACGAGCTCATGCAGCGGGCTTTCGCCAAGGATTTCTCGCCCACCAACGACGTTGAAGTACGACGACTCCGCGACGAGATCGCCCTTGAGGAAGCGGATGCCGTCGCCCAGCAGGCTCGGCAGATCCACGCGAACACCGTTAACGCCCACAACGAGCAGGTGCTGCAGATGTATCGCTCGCTGTCGCGACAATCAATTTTTGATCCGAATCTGTCGCCCCTTCAACTCGACGCACCAAATGCTCCGGCGGACTATCACTGGAACGGCACTGACCTGGTCAAGAACGATCCGGCCACGTAATCATGGGCTACCAGTGTGACCGTACCAATCAGCTCAAGGCCGAGATGGTCTTCGGGGACGAGTCGTCCTTTGCG
>JBCDCH010000055.1 GCA_039182125.1 Planctomycetota bacterium | reverse complement strand
GAGGTTTGTAGCAGTGGAGCTACCGGGATTTGAAACCGGTTGAATCAGGCGTTTGCAGCCCGTGAGGACAGCTTTTCGGGGTTACTGACATCACCATTCCCGGTGAGGTCGGGCAATGCGTCCACGGCGGCGGCCACGTCGAACGCATCGGCGTCGGTGTAGTGCCGCAGAGTCTGGGACATGCTCGCGTGACGCAGCACGTCTTGGGCAGCCCGCGGTGACACCCCGGCCTTCTGCAGCATCGTGCCGAGCGTGGTGCGGGTTGCATGACGGTCGACCTGTCGGCCGGCGTCGTCGACGTACGCCACGCCAGCACGCCGCAGGTCGGCCTTCCACAGCTTCAACGACGGGAAGTGCGGGAACACACCTTGGCCGATGGCTTCGGGCTGCCCTGGGCCTTCTCTCGCAGCGTGGCGACAAGCTCCGGGCGGAGCCACACCCGATCGGCACGGCGGGCCTTGGTCGTCTCCTGCCGCAGTTGCAGGTAAGGCCGGGTGGCCATGAGCCGGACGTCCTGCCATTCGAGGGCCGCTGCCTCTCGGCACCGCAGACCGGTGAGCAGCAGAAACATCCACGCAAAGCGTCGATCATCCGGGCAGCCGGTGAGCAGCGCGGTGATCTCGGCCTCGGTCATGGCCCGGCGCTTCACCTTCTCCGGCCCCTCCACCGCGGGGATCCCCGCCAGCGGGTTGGCCGGCATCCGCTTCACCGACACGCACCAGTTCAGGAACGCGCGGATCGAGTCGCGGAAATGGTTCAGGGTCCGGGCCGACGGCTTGGCCCCCGGCTTGATCCCCTTCCCGTTGGTCGAGCCGTTCCGCGCCCGGCGTGTCCGCCAGGTGAGGAAGTCGTCGGCGTTGACCTTGTCGAGGGTGAGCCAGCCGGTGCCGTCGAGGATGATCCCCACGCGCTGCTCGGCGAGCTCGCGGTAGCTGGCCGACCGGCCGACCGTGTCGAGATGGTCGAGGTAGTCGGCCAGGTGCTCGCGGATGTCCCGGTGCCGATGTTCGGCGTACGGGTCGGTCATGCCAACTTCACTGCGGGCCTGCTCGCGTTCGAGCTTGGCCGCCAGTTGCCGAGTTGCCGCCCGGTCGGTGTATCCCTTCCGCCGCTGTGTGCGGCCGTTGGCGTCTTTCCATTGGACGTACCAATGTGCGGACGTGCGGGTTTCGACGGTGCCGTCCGGCTTGGTCACCTTGCGTCTTCGTTTGATGATGTTCACGTTGAACCTTCCTTTTGATTCGGGTTGCCGGCCCCGAAACGCACCGTGGATGATGCGCGACGGGCCCGGCCGCGCCAAAGCGCCGGGGCGCTGACGGGTTTGTTGACCTGCGGGGCAACAGTTCAGGTTGGGGCTAGATCAGGGAGCGCCGCCCGCAACGTTCTCAAGCAGCTCGCGCATCGTCGCATCGATCCGCTGTAGTAGGTCGTTGGTCCGTTCCGTAGCCTGGGCCGCGTTGTTGCCACGTTGGGCTCCGGATGCAATGTTGCGGTCGTATGCCCCGGGCGCGTATTCGGCTTTCGTCACGTCATTGATCTGGCTCTTGGCGATACTCAACGTGCGGGCGGCTAGCTCGTTTTCGCCGGACTGCTGTAGCTGCATCGCTTCGCCCAATGCGGTGAAACCTATGTTCGCCGCTGCTACGCCCCGCAGATCGTTGCGCGCTGCAAACTGCGCTTCTCGGCTATCGAGCCCGAGCCCGATCATCCGCCGTCGGTCGGCGAACTGCTGCTCGGTAAGTGCGGCTTGCTTGCCAAACACGGTGTCGTTTCCACGCTTGGCCAAGTACGCCAGCGGACCGGCCATGCCGGATGCGTCGATGGCGAGGTCGGCTTGCTGCCGCTGGGCATCAATCTGTGCGAGTCGAGCGCCCATGGGATCGCGAGCGAGTTGTGCGTCGAGGATCGCGTTGTTGGCACCGGCGGCCTGCGACAAGCCGTAGAAGCTGCCCACGGCTTCAAAGGCACTGCCGATCCGCGGTGCAACGAACTGGCGCCCGAACTGCATCGTTTGGTCGTACTTCTGTTGCTCGCGTTGGTCTTCCTGGTACTTGCCGAAAGAGCCCGCGGCGGCCAGCTTCATGTTGAACGGCAAGGCTTCGATTGAAGAACCGAACGCTGCGGCATCCTGAGTCTGCTTGTTCTGCAGCGCGAACCGCTCGGCCTGAGCTTTCGAACGGAACGCCTGAAAGCTCTCGCCGCGGCGACTGGCCGCCGATGCGTCGGCAAGGCTGCTGTAGATGCTGGCTTGGTTCATGGCCTGACCGCCGATGCGGTCGAGTTGAGCGTTGGCCATGCCATCACTGAACGCCTTCAGGCGTTCGCTCATGCGTTCGCGGATGCGCCGCTGCTCGGCTTTGAGGTTGAAGTCCGCTTGTCGGTCCGCGGCTTCGATCTCACGGCGGATTTGAGCCTTGCGATCTTCGTTGGCCTCCGTTGGCAGGAACAAACGCTCGGACGTGATTTGCTGGCGAATGCGGGGATCGCGAGTGCGGTTGCGTTCCTCAGCCGCCACGGTCGCCACAGTTGCATCAGCTTCCCGCCGCGCTTCGATGAGCTTCCCGAACTCTGTGCTGCGTTCGGCCCGCGCGTCGGCCACGTCGGCGATGCGGCGGCTGAATCCAGTCAGTCCATCGGTCACCGTCCGCCGACGCATCTCATTCTCCATCTCGCGGACCTTGTTGCTGATATCGGTCTGGATATCAGTCGCGTCCGACGATTCGAGCGCGGCCTGAATCTGCTCAGGCGTGAGCCCCTTGGATTGCAAGTACGGGTCCATCGCAAACGCCAGCGGCGTGCCGAGGATGCCGCCTGACACCTGATCAACCGCGGCAAGGTGAGCTTCTGCCGTGCGCCGGTCAGCCGAGCCGTAGGTCCTTTCGGTACGACGTGCAGCTCGGCCCGCGTTGACGGCCCCAAAAGCCTCGTATCCGCCGAACATCGACAACATGAACATCGACGAAGACATCACTTGCGTGCCGGCGATGCGGCGGGCGAATCCGCCAAGGCTTTCCTTGGTCACACCGCTGCGGAGGTTCACCGGCTCACCCTGCCGCGGTACGGCGGGAACCATGTTCCGCGGCGCGAGTGCCGTTGAGCCCGGCGACGCCTGGAGCGAAACAGGCCGCCGTCGGCGTCCGTACGGACCATCGCCCCACCCGTCGTAGTCGGGATACCCCGCTCCGATGCGACCGCCACCACCGCCGCGGCCGCCACCGAACCCGCCGCCGGTTTGGCGACGCAGACGGTCCGATGCGTTGTTCAGCTCGCGGGCGTACTGCTGCCCGGCTTGGCCGACCTGGTCGTGCGACCGAGTCACCCGACGCGTGGCAGCTTTGATCGGGTCGTCGACCGCGCCGCTGCCCGTCTGGCCGCGGGCCAGTCGCCGGCGAGCGTTCATGGCGTCGATGCGTTCCCGCTGTGGTGAGCCGGCACCCAAGCGCGACTGTTGACCCGTGGACAACATCGCCCGTCGCCTTGCGTCCGCATCAAGCACCTGCCCTTGCGTGAACACCGATGCGACCCGCGACGGACCACCGGCGTAGCCGCCGGGAAGCGTCGCCTGCCGGGCAAACGACGACATCACCGGTTCAACCATGCGACCGTTGAGCATCGCCACCGCGGCGGCCGAATTGACCGCAGCCCTGCCCGATAGCAGCGGCGTGCGATGCGCGGCGGCTGCAGAATTCATCGGGCGTCCGCTGGGATTCAGCAGGTCGATCGAGCTGATACGTCCCGCGGTGCCGGTGTTGGCCACGCTGCGCTGGCCGACGGTTCCGCCGGAGTGAAGCGGGATACCTTGCCGGACGGGGACGGGGATGCCGATGCCACCGCCGCCGATGTTGATCGGCTGCGCGGCGTAGTTGCGAATCTCATCGATCTTCCGCTTGGATTCGGCGATCGCAGCGTCCATCTTGCTGCGGCCTTCGATGGTAAAGAACAGGCTTCCAAGGTTGATGCTGCTCATGGTTTCCTCAGTTCAGGTTGCCGGTGTCGTCCGGCTGGTTCTCAATGTGAATCTCCACGGCACTGGCCAGTCGGATGCACTCGCAACTCAGTTGCACCGCGGTGTCGCTCAGAGCACGCAGCGCGTTAACGAGAATGCGGCCGTCGACCTTGCCGACGTTGAGTTCGCGGGGCGTCTGCACCACTTCCAAGGTGAGCCCGTGCAACTGCTCAGCGACGTGGATCAAGTGAGCCGCGGAGTCTCTGGCGTTTGGCTGTGGTGACGGTTCGGCGTTGTTGGTTTCTTCGCTCATTGCTACTTCCTTCAGACCGCCGCCGAACGATCAAGCCCGACGACGGCAACCCAACGAACCAGAAGGGGTTGTTCCCGTAATGCGGTACCTCCGCGCGCTTCTGTTTGGTCGCGACGGCATCTTGGTTGCGGGCGTGGTGCAGTGAGCGAATTTCCGAGTCAATCGCAGCCTTGCGGCCTGCCAGCTCTTTCAGCTCGGCCTCGTACTTAGCGATGGCTTCGTCACGCTCTTTCTGCGTGTCGGTTCGGGTGTCGATATCGGTGGTCTCTGGCATGAATGGTCCTGGTTAGGCGGCATTGGCCGCAGCGGTGTTGGCGTGCTCAAGCACAACGGTTCGAGCTTCGGCAATTCGCTTGCCCAGTTGAATGAACTGCTGGCGCTTGCCGGTGCCAGCCGCTTGAAGGCTGAACTTGGCGAGCGTGTCGAGCGCGTCGAGCACGGGTAGAAGATGGCGAGCGCGATCGGACTTGGATCACGCGTCGAGGATCCGAGTGATGTTGTCGACCGCGGAGTTAATCCGCTTCGACTCGTCGATGCGTCGTTGGATGTCACGTGACGGCATTGGTTACTTTTCTGCGGCGTCGGCCGCGGTTGGGTGTGGGGTGACGTGGACTTGAAGGTTGTCAGGGAGGACGACGACGGCCTCTACGTAGCTGGCCACGGTGAATCGCTCGGGTAGCGTGCCGTGCTCCATGCGGTCACGGATGAGCTTCGTGAGCGCCTTGAAGTGGCCGCGGCGGTGAAGGCTGCGCAGTCGCTTGTCGAGTGCTTCGACGACCGCGGGGGTGTCATTCGTCGTCGGCATGACCGACCCCCTTCCGCCGTAGTGCGGTGAACTGCTCAAACTCCTCGGGCGTGAGCTTGCGCGGATCGACGGCCAGCTCGAACCGGATGCCGAACTGCTGGGGCGCGTCGGCGTCGGCTTCCATCGGCTTGGGCTTGCCGAGTGTCCGGTCGAGCAGTTCACGGATGGCGAGCAGGCGGACCTTCGGGTCGGTGTCGCCGGTGAGTTGGATCAAGCGGTCGACTACGCGGCCGATGTCCTGCTCGCTGACCGATCGGAGCAGCACCGAGCGGAGCTTGGCCAGTCGCTTGCCGTCCGGGTTGCCAGGTCCGCCGGCGCATCCCTTGAGGAATCGCCCGCGGGCGTCGCGGTCGTTGGGCTTGGTTTTCGTGGTGGTGGTACTCATGGTCGACTTCCTCGGCTTGAAGTGGGCAGCGGATCGGTTTGGTCGGTTGGGTGACGGCCGATCGCCCCGCGCGCACGCGTAGGGGTGTTGGGTTTTGTGGAATTCGCGATCTCACGCGTTTCCGTGCGTTCTCCTGCGTCCGACGCGCTCGCCCTCCCGCTTCCATTGGCCACCGCTGGGCGTGCTCGAAGCACCTGGACCTTGTCACCGTCATTCACCGGCTCGACTGCCGTGCAGCGCAGGCCATGCGAGCGGAGCATTTGTTTCAGTGCGGCGCGCAACCGAATCGCGATCGGCGACGCACCGACAGAACCCTTCTCAGGCCGGACGGTGAACACGTACGCCGCGGGTTCGTCGGCCAGGTAGTCGGCAGAAACCGTCGGTCGGTTCGGTGGCAGGTGGCACTTAGGGCACCACTTTCCGGGTTCCCCGCTACACCCGCGCGTATAGAGCGGAACGACAAGTGGTGCCCCAATGTGCCACCTGCCACCAATCGCGGTTCTTGGCTGCTTGAGGGGCGATTTTCCCCCACTTTGGGGTTGGTTTCGTAAGTGTCACTAAGTGCCACCAAACCGTCACATGTGCCACCGTGGATGTTAATCGCCATCGGGACCCCCTCTCTTCCAGCCAAGATCAATGCCCAGGAAGCCGCGGACAGTTGTGCCCTCGGCGTCCTTCCACTTCCCATCTTCGACGCCGGGAACTTGCCGAATGCGGGTGTAGAAAGCCCGGTCGCTCAGCGTGTCATGCTCGCCGGCCGACTTGGCCCAATGCAGGTAGTCCTGGAACAAGTCGGCGCGGGTGATGCGGTATCCATCACCACTGGCCAGCCTCGCCTCGCGGTAGTCGCCCAATCGGTCCGACTCGGCCCGATACTCGCGGGTGGCGTCGCGGACCGTCTTCGGTGTCTGCATGCCGTTGCGGTGCATGTCGACACTGCCGGCGACGATCCACGCGAGGATGCCCTCGGTCTCAGCTTTGAGCTTGTCGAGAAGCCGGACATCCCGCTTTGCCTGCGGAATGGTCACATGGAACGGCACCAATCGCAGCCGCCGCCAGATGGCGTTGGTCGCTTCGTCGACCCGCGGCTTGTTGTTGGTCACAAGCCATGTCTTCATCGTCCGGCGGAACTCGAAATAGTCCTGCCGCATCTTGCGGGCCTTGATGGTTTCGTCGCCGCTCAGCCGCTTGATGAGCTGGACCTTGAGCTTGGCGTCTTCCTCGGTCTCGGTGGCCAACACCAGCCGCTTGCCGAGCAGGTCGGCCAGTTCGGTCGGGTGTTCGTCGCGGCCGGTCGACGTGATGAGCGACGGCGGTGCCATTCCCGAATAGATGCCGAGCGCGTGATCAATGGTGTCGTGGAAGATCGACTTACCGTTGGCACCACTGCCCCAAAGACACCACACTTCCTGAACGTTGATCGCGCCGGTAGCGGCGTACCCCGCCATCCGCTGCAGATACTCGGGCATCCCGTCATCCGGTTGCACCTCGGCGAGGTACTGCATCCACCGCGGAGCTTGTGCCTGCGGGTTGTAGTTCCATGGAAGGCATCGGGTGATTCGTTCGTCCCTGTCGTGGGGTCGAAGCTCGCCAGTGCGAAGGTCGATCGTGCCGTTGGCGACATTGAGCGCCCACGGATCGGTGTCGAGTTGGTCGACCAACACGGGGATCCCTGGTTCAGTCTGCAGCAGCCTGAGCGTGCCGTTGATGCCGGCCGCCGACTGCGACCGGACAACGTGCTTGTCGACAGCCTTTTGGTCGAGTCCTGGACGCCCGCGTAGCTGCTCAAGGTGAACAGCGATGCGCTTCGCATGTTGCACCACGCGACCGATCGTGTCGGGCTGCCAATGTGTTCCGGTCCAAGCATGCCACTGACCGAGTTGCGGCACGTACATGAGGTCACGGCCGTGCTGAGCGGCGATGATCTCGGCATTGCCCTGCTCGGTCAGCCGAACGCCGTCATCCGGTGCATTGTCGCCATCGCCGTGAATCTCGCCGGTGTCAGTGTCGACCCGATGCCCGTCGACGCGACTGGTGCCGTTGACCTTGCGACCGTTGGTGTGCTGTTTGTCGGTGCTGCTCCGATCCTCGCGCAGAAACTTCCCGATGTCGCCGGCGGCAGTGACTTCGTCGCGTGCTGATTCGACCTTGTGCTGCAGCTCCCAATCGCTCCACGGCGGATCGCAGCGGTTGTCGTTGTACCACCGCAGCGCGTCAGCCGTCTCGGCTTCGGTGAGCCCGAACCGGTAGCAGGTGCAAGCCGCGGTGAAGGTCGCGGTATGTCCGCCCGAACCGCTCACCGCGCGCGGGAGCTTGTCGAGGTATGCCATGCAACGCGACACGCGGTTGTCATCGCCTCCATTGGCCTGCGAACCGTTGAGCCGGGCCGTGCCATTGGTCGACGCCTTCGGCTTCGTCACGCGGGCGTAGAGCGCGGCGAACGGTTCGCTACAGCTGTTGACGATCGCGGGCGTGCCTGGAACCCGTTGACCAGTGATGGTGAAGAACCGGCCACCGGTGTAGAGCTCGCACCAACCGACGTTCCTCCCTTTCGGAATGGCGTCGGCGCGGCAAAGCATCTTGACGCCGCTACCCGACGGACTGACTTCGGTGTAGGTTCCGAACGATTCGACGATGCCGCGGGCTCGGTCGTTGAGCGTGCCGTCGTCATCACGGCAGTCGTCGAGGTCTACACCGGCGAACGGATCATCGGCATTGAACACAAACCCGATGCCGGCGTAACCGCCACGTCGGTAGGCGGCCAGCGCGTCATCGAAGCTGGCCCACGTCCGCGGGTCGTTGGCCTTGGCGAGTCGGCCATGCACGGAGCATGGCACTTTCGTCACGTCATCGCCGCGGCGGTCGTAGCGCCAGAGCACCCATTGATCGTGTTCCTGCAAATCCATCGGGACCGCGAGCTCGATATCGTCGGCCATCGGGACCGCCGGCATGTTCGGCGCGTCAGATTGTGTTGCGGCGGCCGTCATACCCGCGCCGCCTTCCGCTTGCCGCGGCGTTTGGGCTTGGCCGAACGCGCGTCGATCTCAGCGACGACATCGGCAGTCTCGCGACCCGTCGCTTTGGCGGTCACGCCGATGACGCTCGCGTTGAGCTGGCACGCCGGGCAGATGAACCGCCAAACGCCCTTGCGATCGGCGTAGGTCCGGGCTGGTTCCTTGCTCGCACCGGGTGTGTTCTCTCGGCACCACGGGCAGCGGACCCGACCGTGGCCGAGCATCCGTCCGCCGGCGGCGACAAGTGACGCGTTCAACGCTTCGCGATCGCGGAGTAGTCGGCGGTGCGACTTCATGCTTCACCCCGCTCATCTGTTGACCCGCTGGGCAACACTTCGTCGGCCAGTTCGACAAGCGACTCCGCATCGCATGCCAGCACGTCAAGCGTTCGGCGCATCTCCCTCAAAGCACGCCGCAGCATCGGGTCGTAGCGACCGTCGGATTCGAGGTCGATGAGTTCGAGAAACCCGGCATGCGCGACGTGTTGAATGACCAACGCCCAGGCGACGGGCAGGCGTGCCGGGTGCGGCTCAAGAAGCGCCTCGGCGGGCTCGCAGTTGTCGTCGACGATCTTCACGATCAAGCCGGCCTGGAGAAGGTCGTCGCCGGGACAGTCGAGTTGATCGCGGCCGCCGGCGTGAGCGTCGACGCAAACGAGGTCGACGGTGAGCACTTGCGCGAGCAATGCCAACGCTTCGGCTCGCCGGTCATGGTCAAGGTCGGCCAGGTCGGGGCGGCGCGGTGATTTGCTCGTGCGGGGATTCGATGTTGTGGATACCATCGGGTGTCTCGGTTTCTGCCCCGGGCCGTTGCGAGCGGTGCCGGGGCTTTTTTGTGCCGCGGCGGAGGCGTTGATTGGTTCAGGTCCAGGCCGCGATCGCGGCATCGAGTTCGTCTTTCTTCCAAACGCTCATCCGCGTGTTCGGCACTTTCACCGGCCGCGGGATGTCGCCGCGAGCAACGGCTTGCCGAAGCGACCGCGGGCTCATGTCGAGGTAGGCCGCGGCGGTCGGTTCGCGCATCGCTGCGGGCCATTGCTGCGGTGTGGTGGCGGCTTCACGCATGGACGGCCTCGCGGTCTCGTGCAATGCGACGGATTGCCGACTTGATTCGATTCGCCGCGTGTTCGTCGAAGACTCGGATGGTGCCGACGCGGGCTGTAGCTTCGACGCCGTACTCACGCGACGCGTAGTCGGCTTGCCGTTGGGTCACGCCCGCTTCACGGGCGATGTCGGTGATGGTTTTGAAGTCGGGCATGATGTGGTCGCCCCAACGCGGGGCCTCTACCCCATACCGCGGTGTTGCGCGCAACACGGGCGCAGCTCAGGACCAAACGGCCTTTGCGGCCTGCAATCAGCGATCAGTCGCGGTGAAACTGCCGAAGAATGTGCGCGGTGTTGCGCAACAATCCGCGCAACATCAGATACCGCGGAGCGATTCGACTACATCTGGGTAGTGGTCCATCGACTGCCATTTTGAGACGGTGCCTCGGTCAACCTGCAAATGCCTCGCGACATCCGCCATCGTCGCCGCTGGGTTGGACGATCGAAGCTGACGAATCCGCGTTGCAATCATCAGTTCGGTCGAAGAAGAGAGCCGTAGTTTGCCTGAGCTAACATCGCCAACCGGTGACGCAGCTGCTGCAGGTGTTTCCTTACCACTTTGCGAGGGCGTCACCGCAGCCGCGAGCCTGAAGATGGCATCGCTAACAACGCTCACTTCAAACGCCGGTGACCCTTTGCCAGTGAGCGGCACCATCGCGCGCTGCGGCTGAGGTAAGCCGTCCCACGCCGAACGCAAAAGAAACGCGCCGTTGCCGGCTACATGCTGAACGCCTTCGGCTTCAACGAACTTCTCCCAGCAGAAGTCACCCGGCAGTCGCCCGACAAGCGTCTCAAGTCGCGAGGCAACTTCAGCGTGTGACTCATCGACGATCCACAAGTAGGCCACGCGCATTGGAGGCAACCAACCCTTCGGAACATCAATCGGCGACGGAAGCGGCAGTTTCAGTTCCAATGTCGGAACATGAACCGCGGAGCGGAGTAGCCCGGGGGCTGGCGAGTGCGTCGGTGGAGAAAAGGCACCGATTGCGTGACAGATCGTGTGAACGAAGTCGCAACGCGGAGCATCCTCGGCAAGCTGCCGAATCTGTTCGACCAAAGCATTTGTGGTGTCTGGCATGACCTTCCTCAGCAAAGCCGGGCGGCCCGGCAGTACCGCGGCGGAAGGTGTTACTGCGGCACTGCCTGAACCTGCGTCGGCTGGCCGGCCGACTACCCGCAGACCACAGGGTAACAACGTACTAACGAAATAGCAGCATCTGACCATCCGAATCTTGGCCCGGCGGCCCCCGCCCTTCTTCCGCAGCGACCCGCTCGGCATGGTCGCGGATGCGGGCTTCGTGGTCATCGCGGAAGTCGGGGTGAAGACGCTTCCGCGGCGGCTTCGACGTGGCCAATCGGTCAGCGGTACGGTCACGGCTACTTCGCATGGCCGGCCTCGTGCCGTTCGTATTGAGCCGACGCGATCGCGGCGTTTTTCCGCATGCCCTCGTGTGATTCACGATTGGCCATGTCGGCCCACAATCGAGACAGAGTCCGCCGACGTGTGGGGCCGTCCAGATTCTCGTCGACGTCGATGATGCGATAGGCCGGGAAGGCCATCACTGGCACCCACTTCCCTTTGCCGATGTTGGTCATGGCATCGCGGGTGCGGAACCGCACCACCCACCGCTTGCGTCCTTTGAACGCGCGGATCATCACGCCGCCTCGCTTTCGGTGGTGTCGGCTTCCGTCTCGACCAGCTTCGCGACGCGGTCGGGAAACCGCTCGGCAAGCTCGGCTTCCATCGCTGCGATCCGGGTGTTGAGCGCGAGGTTTTCGACGGCATTGGCAACGTCGAGGCACTTGATCGCGTCGCGTGCGTCGTCGTGGTCGATGCGTCGCTGTAACTGCTGGAACAATTCGAGGATGGCCGACGCCTCATCGGCCCGCCCCGCCGGTGTCGTGAGGTCGTGAGGATCCTCGTCGACCCATTCATCGGCGGGTTCCTCGGACAAGTCGGCAGGCAGGGTTGGCCTCATTCTCTCGGGCAGCACGACGAGGCCGAACGTGTCGAGCCAAGTCAGGTCGTCGGCCGCGACGCTGTGAAGCTTCCCGTCGCGTTTGTCGCCGTCGACACTGTCCCAAGCTTCGCTCACCTGCAGCCGCAAGCCGCTGTGCGTGAGTGCCACGTCACGCAGACGGTGGACAGTGATACGGTCGCCGCGGTGTTCGACGCCGATAGTGCGGTGCATGCTGGCCGTCGGCCAGTTGCCATTGACGAGCAGCACGTCGACGTCGTCGGACTGGAAAGCCATGCTGCCGTTAACGTAGCCGTCGGTCGGTCCGTTCTCGTCGTAGACGGTCCGGCATATCAGTGCGTGCTCGTGGGCCTGACTGACACGCATGATGCCGTAGTCGCCGTGAGCGACGATCGCCCCGACGCGGGGGCGTCGGCCCCGGTCCTCCATTCCCTTGCGTGCCTCGCTCAGGTCAGTGGCGAGCTTGGCGTCGTCCGACTGCGGGTTGGAACTTGCAGGCGCATTGGAACCCGTGTCGGGAGCGGCATCGTGTAGGATGCTCAAGGTGAAATCCTCTCGGATGAATCCCTGCCCGCCGGGTGTTAGCGCACCGCGGCGGGCAACTTGTTTGATGGCCAGCCGCAACGTACGGCCAGCACAAACCAACGCCGCCGCGGTCAAGCGGCGACGCGGCGGGCGGGGTCAAAGCTGGAAGCCGAGCGCGGGAACATCAGGCAGGTCGCCGCTGAGCAGGAACGAATCGACGGCCATGGTCACCACGGTCCGATCGTCGGTGCGGTGGTCAGTGGTCCACTCACCGCTGTTTTCGCCGGCGTCGATGCGGTAAGTCGTCTCTGCGACACGCTGGCCATCGACATGGGCCACGACCGCAACGCTCGCGGTCGCGGTGAGCACCGCGGCCAAGTCGCTGCGGTTGAGCTTGCGGAGCAAGGCGGCGACGCCGTGCTGCAGCGATCGCCGCTTGTCGGCGGTGCCGCGGATGGCTTCGAGCACGTCGGCTTCGTCGGTGGTGAGCGTCGGTTCGTGGCGGGTGTAGTAGTCAGCCAGTTCGTCGTCGCTCGGAAAGCGGTTGACGGGCTCGCCGAACGCCGGGCCGGTCGTGACGCGATCGAGGTAAGCGGCTCGGTCGGCGGGCGTTGCGGGGGCGACCGCGGTAGAATGCTGGTGCATCGGAGGTACCTTCCGGTGTTGTGCCCCGCGGTGATGCTTCCCGGCGAACCGCGGGGCCGTTTGTTTGTCGGGCGAGTGCCCGGCCGCTGCGATGGTGCCGCGGCACGAACGAGACTACACACTTTCGTGTGTGTTCACAAGTACGATCGTGTGTGTTTTTCTCGGACCTGTGCTACACTGTCAGTAAATGACGACGATGGAAATGGTGCCCGTTGACTGCCTCAAGATTCGCCAGCTGCGCGAGGAACGCGGGTGGACGCTTTTGCAGGCGGCCGCCGCCGCAAAGCTGACTTCGTACCAACACTGGCAGAAGGTCGAAGCGGGTGTCCGCAAAGACCCCAGCGTTTCAACGATTCAGAAGATGGCCGACGCGCTAGAAGTCACGGTTGATGACCTGCTATTGCCGCTCAGCGATGACGACGCTTGAACCCGCCACGGTCGGCCCCGATGATTGAGGCGTGGACAAAACACTTCGCATCGTGACCGCAGCCGGTGTGTGGGCTTGCGCCCTACTACTGACCGTGTTGGTTATCGTTCAGTTCGTTACCGAGCGAGGGCCGGTTTCGGCAGAAGACTTACATCGCCACGCGCTCATTGGTGCAATTGACGCTCAGGCTGTGATTTCTGGCATCGACGATTCTGATGGAGTCTCGTTGGCGGAAGGCCAGCGGATGATTGAAGCGACTTCTCTCCGCGATGGGTATCTTCAACTCGCCGGCATGCGCGTTGATGAGTTTTTCTCACTCATTCAAGACGACGCCGAAATGCGGCGGCTACACGCCGCCGACGCGCCCGACCCATCACCCTAACCCCATGCCCGCCCCCGCCGGCTACTCCTACCTGGCCCACCTCACCGGCACCGCGGCGGTCGACTTCACGCTCGACACCGACACCCTCGGCCTCACCGAAGACGACTTCTCGCCGCAAGGGCTCTACGACGCCGTGGAGTTCATGCGTCGGCCGACCCTTGGGGGAATGATCGACGCCACGTTCATGTCCTGACGGGCGATGCGGTGGTTCTTCTCGCTGTCGTACCCGGTATCGGCCACGACCGTGCGGCAGGTATGGCGACACCAGGCGCTAAACAGCAGTCCGTCGAAACTTGGGGCGTCCGAGCCTAAGCCGATCGATGCGACGGCCGAGAGGATCACACCGCTGGCGGTGTCGACACCGATCCCGAGCTTGGGCAACGTCTTGACGGACTCGGAAGTTCGCTCAGGACGCGGCGATTCGTGACGAAGGTGTCTATTCGCTCGCCGGCAACGGGGTTCGTAGTACCGGCTCGCATGCCACCGCTCGGAGTAGGTGCTGTCAATCCCGCAGACCGGACCGAGCCAGCCGAGCTTCACGAACCAGTTCACCTGCAGGTCCAGCAGGCGGCCCATGATCGAGCCCCGCGTGAGCCGGGCAAACGCGCGGCAGAGGGTGTTGTGATCGGGGACCTTGGCCATGCCGATCGAGTCGCCCCAGCCGCTCTCACGCAGGATTGCCTCGATGTTGCGGTAGCTCTTGACAAGTAGCTCGCGGACGCACAGGCAGGCGAAGCGTTGGGCCTCGGTGAAGTCGTGTCGGCTGAACTTGCTGCGACGGTCGGGCAAGCATCGCCGGGCCAGCTCATGGGCCATGACCATCACCGCCCGCGGCGTCTTGCAGGTCGGAAGCATGGGGCAACACCACCCGTCGGCCACGATCGCGCTGCGTCTAATCTTCACCGTCAGTCGGCCTCATCAGGAGCGTTGAGACTGAGCCAGAATGTCCCCATTTCCGCCCCCTTCTGCCTCCCCAAGACATGAGATTATTACGCTGGCTATTGTCATGTCTCGCCGAACCATCGACTTACGTGAAAATCTCTTCCTCAGTTCAGCAGATGCGTACCGCAACGTTTGATCGAGCCAGAACAAGTCAACCGGCACAAACACTGCAACTCGATCTTCAAGGTCAACAAGCCGTGGATCAGTGTCCAGCAGCCTACACACCCGAACAAATATCATTCGTGATTGCCAATTTGCCGGAATGCCATTGTCCTTCATCTGCTGAAGAACGTCGGAGCAATCTCGCTGTCTTCGTGATTGCCAACCACGCAAGGATCGCAGATGGTGCCAAATATAGTAAATGGCGATTACCAAGACCGCTAAACACGTTGCAGTCGCAACTAAGTAGTTCGTGTAGCCCATAATACTACTTCTTATCGAATCGCGCGATAAGCGCACTTGGCAGAGCAGCCTGCAATCGTTAATGCGTCGGCAGCGCTGAAAACGACTGCGCCACGTGTTGTGAACTTGCCTATCGTCTTTGCTGTTTGAGGGTTAAGCGGGTAACGGGTAACTCTCTTAGCGCGACACCACCGATTGATCGGCCCAAGAAGATTACTGTTACCGAATCGGCCAGTTCCACGAATCGTTCGACCATAGCCATACTCAAACGCTGTTTTGGGGATCGGATGAAACGCGAGCGCACAAGATTCTTCGACAATGGTCCCGGAAACGTCCCATCTTTCCATACAATTTTGAAGACATTTCAAAAAATCGTCATTGTCCGGAACTGTTACGGTACCACCGCCGGGATTGGGATCGTAGTCGGCGTTTCCGGTCAAACGCAACATTTTGGCTCGATGTCGTTCTTTACGTTGTTCAAGCCACGTTCGGCGAGACCTTTGGAGGCCATGGGAGTCTGATTGGGCGACAGGATTGTCGCCGACGTACGCATTCTGCTGCATCCCGTCCACATACCCGAGCGGGTCTTGCCTGTTCCACCGCCCAAGCACGCTATCGAGGTCTCTGAAGCGGAAGTGGACGGCGCCGGTGGTTTCGTCGTACTTGCCGCCCTGGTGGCCGTGGGTGAAGTCGACGTCGCTGAGGCCGTCGGCGTCGGCGGTCCAGTCGGCGTCCAGCACTGTTCTTGTGCCGTAGGGGTCGTAGATGTAACGCTCGACCACCGTGGCGGTCTCGTTGGAGAGGCCCCGGTTCTGTAGCTCGGCGACCGCCGTGATGTTGAAGTTCGCGTCGTGCTGGACAAAGTGACGCTCGTCGGCGTGTTCGGTCAGGTCGCCGTCACCGTCGCCATCGGTGTCACGCAGGATCAACGCGTCCACGTACACCGGGCTCCACACGTACTGGCGCTCCACCGTCGTACTGCCGGCCACTTCGCGTTCTTCAAGCACCTGCCATTGGGCGCTGTAGTAGCTCTGGATGCGTGGGCTCAACGCCCCGCTCTCTTCGATGCGGCGATAGAGCGCGTCGTAGACGTAGGCCTTCTCCGGCTGGCCGCCGGTGCCCGTGGTGCCCGGGTCGTCCCAACGCACCAGTCGGCCCCAACCGTCGTAGCTCAGCGTGTTGCCTTCCTCGTCGGTAGTCATCTCGCCGTTGGCCGAGTAGGTCAGCGTGCTCGTCCCCGCCTCGAGATCCGAAAAGGACCCTGACACCTTTTCTCATTTCACCTTTTCTCATTTCGGCGCGCACCTGCGCAGCCGTTCACCACGTCGCCGTGAACAGGAGATGCTACTGCGGGCGATCGTCCACACCATCATGATCCTCAAGCGTCGTTACTGAGGGTTGAGACTGAGCCGGAATGTCCCGTTTTCCGCCTGCAGCAGAAACACACTTTTCCTCACGCCCGGACTCAGGGAGAGGTTGGAGACCCGTAGCCACCAAAATCGGTTGCATGACTTCCGGGTACTTCCTGCCTACGAGCTACACTCACCAACTCAGGAACACTCTTAAGATCCAAATTAGACATCACAATGAAACGAGCTTCACCGGGTTTGCGGCGAAGCCCAACGCCACGATCGCGTACGCCTGAAACAATAATTCTAATACATCGATATTCGTCACAAGCCTGCCATCGCAAACATGTTGCTTCCGAGTCGGTTGCTATGGTAACAACCTTCGAATCGCCCAGGCCCCCACACCTACATTCACCACTTCCCAACGGCGAGATTGATTGGACCTCGAATCCCCTATAAGACTCAATGACCGCCTCTTTCCCACGGTCAAACCGCAAGCATGCATATTCAAGATGCGATTCGAAATCAACAACAATACCGGATACTTCGGCAAACTCGCTAGGGATAATCACCGATAATTCATGGCTAGGTTGCGGCTGCCAGACCAGCAAGCCCGTGTCATTACCTTGTGACACAATCACCCGATCGAACACATGCCAAGCACCATTAGAGTATATGAGTGGTATAACCGCATCAGCAACGTCACCGGTACTCCTTTCCTTCATTTCGAGTGATGAGCCAGCGCACCCAACCTGAACCGCAACAAATACCAGCAAGGTCACTAAATGCAACACAGGCACCTCGTACACTTTGTTCTTAAGTATCAGCATGACGGTCAGAATTTAAGATTGCGACAAGGAGATCAATTAATGAAAATCAACGGCGGCAATAACGGAGGAGGCGGGGCATTGAAGGGCGAATCCTCAGGATGCCTTGGTGAAACTACTCCTACATTCCGTCTTGGTGGAAACGGCCACTGGAACCGCTCAGCATCTAGCTCTTGAAGTAGCCAATCGAAGTACGCGTACAATTCCCGCCACTTGCCGAAATAGTATCGCTTCTTCCACGCAGATTGATATCTGGATACTGCGGAAGTTCGCCCCTCAAAGTCGTGTATTCCTGCATCGCGATAATCCTCTACGGCCTGCTGTAACTCAGCATTAGCTTCAAAAATGTGCTTTGTGCATTGAGCTTGAAGCCTCAAAGCGTAGTTCCCGGCATCCGCTCGCGCACCACCCGCTTCAAGCCTACACATTTTTAACCATTCTTGCAACATTTTTGCTCGTTCGCGAGTTTCGTCGCCGCTACCCGGATCCTCGCCGCCGTAGTCCCAGTTGGGCTGAGAATCTAATCCGAGAGGATCCACCAAGATGGTGGGTCTTGAACCTGTTGCAAGATAAACACTGTTTCCGTCCACATACCTCAGTGGATCCTGCCTGTTCCACCTTCCGAGCGTGGCGTCGAGGTCTCGGAAGCGGAAGTGGACGGTGCCGGTGGTTTCGTCGTGTTTGCCGCCCTGGTGGCCGTGGGTGAAGTCGACGTCGCTGAGGCCGTCGGCGTCCAGCACTGTTCTTGTGCCGTAGGGGTCGTAGAGGTAACGCTCGACCACCGTGGCGGTCTCATTGGAGAGGCCCCGGTTTTGTAGCTCGGCGACCGCCGTGATGTTGAAGTTCGCATCGTGTTGGACGTAGTGACGCTTGTCGGCGTGCTGCGTCAGGTCGGTGGCATCATCGTCCATGGCCCCGTCGCTGTCACGGAGGACCATGGCATCTATGTACACCGGGCTCCACACGTACTGATCCGTCGGATTGCCGCTGTCGTTGCGGGTTTCGAGCACCTGCCACAAAGCGCTGTGGTAGTCATGCGTGACATCAGTGCCGTCGTCGCGTTCGATTCGGCGGTATAACGCGTCCAGTTCGTAATCGACCGTGGTCGTGCCGTCGCTCCAGCTCACCAGTCGACCCCAGCCGTCGTAGGTCAGCGTGTTGCCCTCCTCGTCGGTGGTCATCTCGCCGTTGGCCGAGTAAGTCAACGTGTTGGCCCCCGCCTCGATCAACCGGTTCTGGCTGTCGTGGACGCGGCTCTCGCTCGTGCCGTCGGTCTCGACGTTCGCCCAGTTGCCCAGGTTGTCCAGATCCCACACCTGTTCGCGGCTCGCACCGCCGGTGAGGCTGTCCTTGCCCGACGCGAGCGTCCCGCGGCTGAACGCCGTTAGTCTGTTCAGGCCGTCGTAACCAGTAGCGGTGCTACCCACGCCACCGTGATACAGCTCGCTCTTGGCCGTGTCGAGAACATTCTCCTCGTACAAGCGGTTGCCGTTGCGGTCGTGACCGTACAGGTAACGGTCCGCGTCGGCCCAACTGCTGCCGCCGCTGTCTACCCAGCGGTGGTCCGCGATCCGCCCGAACCGGTCCAGGCCCGTGTACTGATCCCCGCCATCGCCCACCGGGTCGCTGCTGCTCTCGCGATAGTGCACCAGGTCCAGCTCCGCCTGCGGGTGCAGACGACCCACCACCGTGCCGAGACCGAGGTATTCGTACGACTCGTACACCGTCCCCGCGTCGTCGGGGTTGGTCGCCCCCACCGCGAAGTCCACCGCCAACGCGCTGATCCCGTACAGCCGGCTGATCGCCGTGTTCACTGCCCAGGCGTCGGCCAGGCCCTGTATCCCCGCGCCCGGGTCGCCGTAGTTGAAGTACACCTCACGCCCGTTCGGGTACGTCATCGTCGACAGACGGCTGTAGCCGCTGTTGGAGGTGTTTTGGGCGTAGCCGTACTCGACCAGCAGCGTCGAACCGTCCACGTCGCCCTCGTGCTCCTGGTACTCCTTGGTCAACTGCCCGAACCCGTTGTACTGCCGCTCGACGCGGTTCACGATGTTCGCGTCGGTCATCAACGTCCCGCCCGCCGTGTCACGGCTCGTGAACGTGTGCGGCCGGCCAGCCGAATCGAACGCGTACGTCAGGCGGTCCACCGCCGTGTCAACCCCAACACCGAAGGTCGTGATGTAGTCGCTGCCGAGGCGGCCCAGCACGTCGTACTCGTACTCGTGGACCGTCCCGTTGCGATCGGTCCAGCTGGTGCGTTGGCCAAGGCGGTTGTTACTTAAGTATTCGGTCTGGTCATCAGCGTAGCTGTCGCCCAGGCCGCTCGGGGTGAACGTCGCGTCGGGGGTCAGGATGAAGCTGTCGTGCTTCAGGCCGGCTTCGCGGCGTTTGACCTTCAGCGTGTGGTCGCCGGGACGCAGGTGCGTGCTGTCGCTGCTGCGCACCCACACCCAGCCGCCGGTGGACGGGGCGTCGACTTGCTCCCATGTGTCGTAGTCGTGGTTGTCGATCGAGAAGTAGAAGCTGTCGCTGGAGGTGTTCGGGGCGTACACGCGTGACCACAGGTAGTAGTCGCCGCCGGCCTCGGCCGTGAAGGCCAGATCCAACTCACCCGTCGTCGCGTCGGTCTTTGTGGCGGTGTTGGGCGTGGCACCGTTGGGCGTGTGGACGTAGTTGTGGCCGTCGTCATCACCGACGTCCACGCCCGACGCGCCGCCGTCGGTCGCCTCGACCGTCTCGTTGATCAGCGTCCCGTCCTCGGCGGCCAGGTAGATCCCCGCCGGGTTCGGGTAGCTGATGCTCGTGAGGATGTTGTTGGCATACAGGTCGTCATCCAGATCCACGCCATCATTGTCCGTGGCGTAGCCGTACTTGGTGATCTGGTCGGCACCGCGGCCCAGGAAGTCGGCCGTGAGCTGCGTGACGTTCCCCACGCCGTCGTACCCGTAACGCGTCACCCGGTTCTGGTCGGCATTGAGCGGACGCAACAGGAAGTCGTCGTACTGCGTGTCCTCGATATAGTCCGAGTACAACCCGTAGCCGTTGCCGGTGAGGCCGCCGATGACCGTGTCGGTCACCTCGTAGATCATCTGGCCTTCGAGGAAGATGCGGGCGGTGTCACCGATCACCTCCAGCCCGAGCCGCTCGCCGTCGTCGAAGGACTCCTGGGCCCCTTCCAGGTCGTCGAGCGTCACGAAGCCGAAGTTGTGCAAGGTTCCACCGCTGCGGGCGCCAAGGCTGATGATCTCTTCCCCGTTGTAATCGGGCCGGTAGTGAAGGTTGATCATGTTGTCGGTGTCGGTGAACCGCGCCACCAGGCCCGTGCCGTACATCGGCGTGTCCACCGTGGCCGAGACGTGGGCGTCACGCGTGCCGATGTCGGTCACCACGACCGGATCCACCGAGCCCACGCTCGTGGGCACCGCCTTGCCGTTGACGATCGACCATGTCCCGCCGTGGCTGGCCCAGTTCTCGAACGTGCCCTGAAGGTCGCGGCCGTGCAGGTTCCCGCTGCCCTCGAAGTCGTCGAAGATGTCCGAGTAGTTCTCGGTGGTCGCGGTCGTGCGGCCCAGCAGGTCATACGTCGTCCGTGTCACCAGCCCGCGTGGGTCCATCACGTCCGACAACCGACCCGCCGCGTCGTAGGCGTAGCTGGTGATCAGCACATCGTCGCTGGCGACGATGCCCGTGGGCGTGGTGCCGGTGGTCGGGAGCACGACGATCTGGTCGAGCTTGGTGCCGTCTTCGCGGATGGCGAGTTCGAGCGTGTGGACACCCTCGTCCAGTACGAACGTTGTACCGCCGCTCGAACCGATCGCCTCCCAGTCCCAACCGCTCACCGAAGAGTTGAGGTGCTCGACATTCCAGGCCCCGCCGTCGAGCCGGTAGTGGAACGAGTTGCTGCTGCCATCGGCACTGTCGTGACGCAGGAAGATCTTGTAGTCGTTGACGCCGTCGGCCGGGAAGCTGAGCGTGACCGTGCCGAGCACCCCGTCGCTCGCGACCGTGTCGTGGCCCGCGCCCTCGTCGTGCCAGAGGTAGCTCCCCTCGCCAGCGGCACTGTCCCCCTCGCCGTTGAACAGCCCCGTGTAAGCAAGCCGCTCGGCCTCGAAGTACATCGCCCCGTCCGGACCGCCGGTCCCGAAGTCGATCGAAGAGATCAACCGGTCCGCAGCGTCGTAAAGGTGCGTCGTGTGAGACACGCGAGCGGCGACCGGGCCGGTGCTGCCGGTCTTGGCATCGCCCGGACCGCCCAGCTCACCTTCCAGCGTCGAGAAGCCCTCGTAAGCGTCGTGGAAGCGCGCACGGCTGGTCTGCTGGAGCACGTTGCCGTTGGCGTCGTATGCGTACTCCCATTGCTCGACCACCACATCGTCCGTCACATCACCGGCATCGGCGTAGTTGGCGCTACCGGTGTCGTCGGTCGCGAACGCCGTGGTCACCCGGCCCGCACCGTCGTACACATACTCCAGTGCCGCCGACGTCGGCTCGACCTGCTTGACCACGTTGCTCCGGCCGTCGTACCAGTAACGGGTCTTGAGACCGGTCGTGGTGTTCCCGGTGACCGGGTCGACGTTCTTCTGCTCGGACTCGTACAGCCGACCGCGTTCGTCGTAGCTGTAAACGGTTCGCGCACGACGCATGTCCAGGTCCGCACTGTCGAGCGTCGGTACGCCATCGACATAAATCACATCAACGTCGTCGCCGTCGTAATCACTCCACCGCAGAACGCGGTCCTGATCGTCGTACTGCGTGAACTCGATGCGGCGTTGCACGTCGAGCGAGGACGACTCCGAAGCCCCCACGCCCCGCTTGACCGCCACCTGCCGGTTACGCCAGTCGTGATAGAACTCGGTGACGCGGTCGTCGGCGGTATCGCCGGGCTCGAGCGTCTGTTTGGTCAGGTTGCTGTCGCCGACGTTGCCGCCGTCATAGACATAGGCCGCGACCTGCTCCATGTTGTTGCCGCCCGCGCCACCGTTGCCGGGATCGGCGTGCGTCGCTCCCGTGTCATCGGTGCCGACCCACGTCTCGATCGCCCGGCCCAGACCATCGAACACCGTGCGGGTGATCGTGTCCGTCGCGTCCACCATGAGGCTGTTGCGACCGCGCGTGTCGTAGCCGTACTCGGTCCGCTCGAAGTGCGTGCCATCCGTACCGAGCGATGTACCCGTGCCGTAGGTGAGGCCGTCGAAGTCGATGTACTGGTCGACATGGGTGACCTGCCCGGCGAGGTTGGTGTAGGAGCGGGCGAGAGACTCGACCGACGAGATCGACTCGCCGCCGTCGGGCACGAAGCTGCCGGCCGATCCCGTCGTCGAGGGTGTGTCCGACGTCGTGATCGACTCCACATAGCCGCCCGCCCGATCGTGTCGGACGATCGAGATCGGAAGCGTCGACGCACCGGTCGTCGCATTCCAACCGACGTAGGTGCGGACCTCTTGGTTCGCGTCGTCGTAGATCGTGTGTGTGACGTTGCCGTTGGCATCGGTCGCTTGGGTGACACGGCCGAGTTCGTCGACGACGTATGAGCTGGTCAGATCGAGCCCGCCGTCGTCGTAGGTCATCGACGTGGCCGCACCCGTGCCGGCGTCGTACACGGTCGTGTGCTCGTAACCGTCTTCGTCGACGAACGACGTCATCCGGCCGTAGATGTCGAAGGTCTCCACGGTGGTGTCGGCCGTGCCGCTGCCGTGCTTGCCGCTGCTCACCGTTGGCAGCGTGGTCGTGCGCGTGAGCATCTGAACGGTGCCCGGATGCCAGGTGTAGGCGTAGGACGTGGTCTCAACGCCGTTGTCGCTCTCACGGTGGTCCTTGGCCACCACCGCCCGTGCGATGTCCGTGCCGTTTACCGTGGCGGTCTCGACGGCATACTCCTGCCACGAGATACGAGTCCCACTGTCGCCGTCCCCGTTCAGAACCCTGACCTCGGCGCCGAACCCGGTCAGACCCCCGCCACTGCTTTGCTCACCGAACGACACATGGCCGACGAACGTGTCGCTGCCCGTGCCGTCGTCGACCGCCGCACCGCCGTAGTAGTTGGTCTGGCCGATCAGGCCCTGGTCGTCGTGAACGTTGGTCCAGGTGCCCTGCGCGGTCTCGCCCAGAAGATCTCTCGTCGCCTCCATCGACGAGAGCGTGCCGCTGATTGCCGATGGATACACCGTATACTCCAACCGCCCGTCATCGTCGTACTCGAATCCCGTCATCCAATCGCCGGTCAGGTCGTCCGGCTGTTCGACCCGCATGAGCGTCTGGCCGTAGTCGTTGGCGTAAACCACCGTGTCTGTCCCGTCCGGCGCGGTCAGGGTCGTCTTCGTGTACCAGTGCTCGCGCTGATCGGTCGGTGAGTTGCTGCTGTCGGCATAGCCAAACGTAAAGGACCCGAGCCCACCGGTGCAGACGCTGCACCCCTCGCCCTGCCGCACATGCTCGGACACACGCCAGTCCTCACCCGCACCGGCATCGACATCCGTGTACTCGAAGTAGGCATCGGCATAATCGTCCAACGCCGCATCCGACGCGGCCAGGATGCCGCCGCTGATCCCGGCATCGGCCCGCTCGTAGCTGGTCGGACTGACCACGAACTTCAACCCGCCGGCGTAGCCTGCGCCGAGCGCATCGGTGTAGTACCGGTAGTACCAGGCATCGATGACGTTGCCACTCTCGTCCTTGACGACCGCCGTCTTCAGATCGCCCTCGGTGCCGTGGCTTTCGCTGCTGCCGTAGTAGGTGTAAGCCGTCGTGCGGATCGTCTCGAAGCTGCCGGTGTCACCGCGTTGGCGACGCCAGGTCACCGTGTCGATCTCGTCGCCGCTGCCACCGTTCGACGAGTCGCTGTAGTCATAATCGAACCGCTCGGTGATCTTCGAGCTTCCCGTTGCGCCGTTGTCCCGCTCGACACGCGTGACATCCCCCGAAGTCCGTGTCACGGTCATCTCCACGCCGGCGACGTCGGTGAACGAGATGAGCTCACCCTTGTCTGAACTCGCGCCAAAGCTGTTGAAGACCCACACCTCACCGTTCGGGTCCCAAAGTGTCAGCGTGTTCGCGGTCGTGTCCTCTTCAAGGATCTGCTGATTGTAATGACGCGGCTCCCAGTCCGTTCCGTTCTTATCGAAGTACGTCGACTCGTTGGCGTCGGAGATCAGCACCAGTTCATCGGTCCCGCCCTCGTCGAACCGGGCGAAGCTGCCGCCGATCACCCAACCGTTGCCGTTGTCGAAGCTGCTGTTCTCCGCATAGCCGGCCGCGTTCGTCCACGAGCGCGTGTGGCCCAGCCCCGAACCCAGGCCGTTGCTCCACAGGTCGGTCGCGGACGACTTGACCGCCCCGTCGTGATAGCGGACCGCGCTCACCTCGGAACCTGCCCATTCGGGAGCACCGTTGCCGTGGCCCCAGCCGCCGGACGTGTCGTCTTGTGGCGCAGCCAACAGTTTCCGCTGTTCCAGGTTTTCCACCACGCACCGCGCGGCTTCGCGGAGCTTGGGTTTGGGCATGGCAGTGTCGCGGTGACCGAACAGCTTGATGAGCAGCTTCGACATGATCGATCCCTTCCGGGTGGTGACGGGCCACGAAGACGCGGGCGAACGCGGACGGACGTGGACGTCGGGTAAAGATTGTGAGGGGTGTTTCGTCCCAGGCTTGGCACCGTCGGCCTGCCGATCCCCGCGCCCGGCAAACACGCCAACGGCGTCGCCCGCATTGAGCGATAATCTGATCCGGATTTCAACGTGAATCCGGCCCCTCAATCCGGTTTCGGCCCTGACACCCGTTCAGGGGGTGCGACAAGACAAATACCCCCGAACGGGCGCATGAGTTATACACCGCCCTCCCCCGCCGCGTGGTCTATCCCCGCCCTGTGCCAGCGTTGGAGGTGCGCATGTTCGTAAGCCATGCGTGTCTCTTCCCGCTGCCTGCGGGTCCAGTCGGGCCGATCCGCACGCCGGTACCGGGCGTCCTGGTTCAGACTCTCGGTAGAGGGGGCTGTTTCTTCCTTGAGCTGGCAGATCCGGGTGCCGATCCGGGCGTGGGGGCTGGCGGATTCGCCGACTCGTGTTGATCGGTCGGCTTGTCAGTGGCGTGATCGTTCGCGGCCACTAGTGGCGTCCAGTCGGGGTTGATTGAGGTGGCCTACGAACGGCGGACACCGACCGTTTCAGGTTACGGCCTCGCGAAACGGCGAAGCAACGTGTGGGGAAGAAGGGGAAGCGCCTTCGCGCCACTCTACGGGAGCTTCTGGCTTGCATGGGAACGACCTTCCTGTGAGTTGCAACTTGCACCCGGAGCCTGTTACTTGGAAGGTCACAAATGCTGAACGACAGTTGCCACCGCGATAGTCTAATCCGCATACCTCCAAGGTTTTCTCGCCGATAACCGGGTGTGGGCCACGGTACATCCGACCGGAGGACAACATGCTCAGATGGGTCGTCTCCAACCTGTACCGCCACCCGTGATCCCGTAACCTCGGGCGATCATGGAGTTACACGACGACATCACGGCGGCTTGGCTGACCAACTGCCGGATCAACCGAATGGTGATCGAAGCCGTTACCGACGACGGATGGCTAAGCACCCTGTCGAAGCGAGGAGGCCGCGGCGTTGCGGGCGAGTTCGCGCACGTACACAACGTCCGACTGGCACACCTTGAGAAGCGTGCGAAAGACCTTGCTTCGGGCGTCGAGAAACTCGACCCGAGTAGCCAGCCTTCGAAGAAGACCGTATTGAGCGCGTTGGACAGCTCCGACTCGTCGATCTGCACCATGCTGGAGGACATCCTCGGCGGCAAGCCGAAACGACGG
>JBCDCH010000054.1 GCA_039182125.1 Planctomycetota bacterium | reverse complement strand
TTGACGAACAGGTCGGTGTCGCTGTCGTCGAGGCCGTCTTCGCCGGTGTTGGCAATGAATCGGAAACTGGGGTCGCCGGGAACCACGAATGCGGCCTCCTCGAAGTAGCCGGCCGTGTACACGCCGCCATCGGGCGCGAGCGTCACCGAGGAGATACCGTCGTGCTCGCCCCCGCCTTGCGTCTCGACCCAGACGAGCTTGCCGTTAACGCTTAGGAGCATCGTAAACGCGTCGGTTTCCTCGACGGCGCTAACGAAGAAGCCGCTCCCGGGCGTCGGGTTAAAGTCGGCGCGTCCCGCGAAAGTGCCGCCAGCGTAGACGTTGCCGATCTCGTCGACGGCGATGTCGTTGACCGCGTCGCGCAAGTTCGTGGCGGTGGCCCCGCCGCCGAACTGACCGACCCGCACGAGGTTGCCCGCGCCGGCACTGAAAAGCGCGACGAACGCGTCGTCGCGTCCTTGCGCCGTGAGTTCGAACGTCGGCCCACTGCCGTCACGAAGCGTGGAAGGGTTCGAGCCGCCGTTGGGATTGAAGTCGGCGATCCGACTGAAGTACCCGCCGACATACGGGTTGCCCCGCGGATCGAGCCCGACCGTTAGCGCCGCGTCGTCGAACTCACCGCCGAACTCCCGGGCGAAGATGAGATTGCCATCGGTGTCGATCTTGAGCATCAGCGCGTCGTAGAAATCACCGCGCGCCGAAGAGAGATTCATCTCGCCGTAGAGGCCCGTCCCCACGAAAGCGCCGACGGCGAAGATGTTTCCGTCATCATCAACGGCGATGTCCGAAATGTACTCGCCCGCTTCGATCGGCGACGCTCCCACACGCAGCGCCGACAGGCCGATGCGGACCGGTGCAACGACTTGATCACGGCGGGCCTGCGTCTCGAACTCCCGCTCGGTATTGCCGCCGCCGAACTGGCTGACCCAGACGAGATCACCGTCGGCGTCGTACTTGGCCACGAAGATGTCGGTGTCGCCCAGCGCGGTGAGAAACTCTTGGTCGGGGCCGGGGGCGAAGTCCGTGGTGCCGGAGAAAAGCCCGGCGACGATCGTCCCGCCGTCACCGCTGTCAGCGATGATCGGGTCGCCGTCGAATCCCGCCCCGCCCAGGGCCAACGGCGTAACGGCGAGGAGCCGACGCTGTTCAAGTACTTCGAGCATGCGTCCAAGCTATCCGGTCGCGCGCTGACCGCAAGGGGTGTTGTCGGCCGATACCAGGGACATGGCCGAACTGCCGCAAATCGTGATCGTTGGGGCCGGCGGTCACGGCAAGGTCGTGCTCGACATTGTGCGTGCCGCGGGCCGATATCGGCCGGTCGGATTCGTTGATGCCGATGAACGGGCGCGCAACGTTGCAGGTTTGCCGATACTTGGCGACATTCGAGCCCTGCCCAAACTGGCGAACAACGGCGTCGTCGGTTGCATCGTGGCGATCGGGGGTAACCACGTCCGCCGCACCTACGCCGAGGAAGCCCTCGACGCCGGGCTCGATTTGGTCAATGCCGTCCACCCATCGGCGCACACGTCCCCCACGGCCACGATCGGTCGCAACGTCGTCGTCGCCGCCGGCGCGACGATCTGCACCGAAACCACGCTTGCCGACAGCGTCATCGTCAACACCAACGCCGTCGTCGACCACGAGTGCCATGTAGGCACGGCCGCCCACATCGCCCCTGGTGCCCTCCTGGCCGGCCGGGTCACCGTCGGCGAGGAGGCGTTCGTCGGGATGGGCGCGAAAGTGATTCAGTGCCTCAACGTCGGCCCGAAGGCGACGATCGGTGCCGGGGCCGTGGTCATTCGCGACACCGCCGCCGGCAAGACCGTCGTCGGCGTGCCCGCCAGGGCTATCGACTGAGCACCGGCTGCAAGTGTGCCGGCAACTCGTCGGCCGACAACACCGGCGCGAGCGCGAACGGCTTGTAGAGCGGATCCCCGACGAGCCCGACCTGCCAGCTCACCATCGGGTTGGTCTTCCAGTACACCTCGCCCATCGTCAATTCGCCGGTGAGCGTGAGCAACATGAAGTCGTGCGCTTTCGGAAAGCTCGCGAGGTACGGCTCCGCGACCGGGCCGAGCGTGGTGATGACCCCCGCGTCGAGCAAGTTAGGCACCCAACCGGTGAACGTGTCGGTCCGCAGCGAGAGCATCTCGAAGCTCGCGATGTGGTACCCGACCGCGCCCGGCAGGAAGCTCATGCCCGGCACATACTTCCGCACCGAGTACCAGCCGACGTACGCGGCGACGCCGTCGTGGGTGCCGGCAGGGATGACGCCGTCCTGTTCGTCGAAGATCACGTTCGGCTTGTCACGCAGCGCGAGATCGAGCAGCCGGAGCGTCTCGTCATAGATGCCGTAGTTGTCGACCTTGCCGTTGCGCTGGGCGGGGATGCCGCGTGAGTCGATGACGATCTTGCCACGCAGGCCGACCGACTCGACGGCCACCGCCATGTCGACCAACCGCTTGGCCTGCTCGGGCGAGTCACCATCGAGGCGGGCGGTCTTGAGCGTGCGCGGCCCTTCGCCACCGAAGTTGTACGCGTGGGGGTTGGCCTGCCAGCGCTGCTTGGGGTAGTTGCCCCACCACAGGCACGCGAGTTCGCTGGTGAACTCAGCCCCGGTTTCCTTGGTCTGCAACGCGATGCCGTGTATCCGCAAGAGCGGGTCGAGCGTCAGCGGCCCACCGGCACGGAGCAAATCTCGCAACTGCTTACGCGCATCCGGATCGGCGGGACGGGCGGCGAGCGCGTTGATCGTCCCCTGCGGATCGGTGGGCAACGTCGGCACCTCCCAGCCCTCGGGCACGACGGGCGCCGCGAGCGACCGTTGCAACTCCGGCCAACGCGGTTGTCGCTCGGGGTCTTGCCGGATGATCAGCGCTGCGGCGTTGAGGCGCTGGCGGAGCTGGTCGATCGAAACACCCCGACCATCGTCGATGCCGGCGATCTCTTCGGCCAATGCAACGGCCGCTTCAAGCCGGGCCTTGATCTCGCCGGTGAGCACGCGGATGTCCTCGCGCTCCTGCGTGTCGGTGTCGGCGGCTTTACGGTCATGGACCCGAAGCGGCACCCCGTACACCGCGACGACCCAATCCGCCGACTCCTCGAGTCCGTTGGCCCGGAACCACTCACGCACGGCCGGCGCGATGTCGTTGTGGTACTCGGCGAAACTCATCTTCTCGCCGGTCGGCATGGGTACGGCGCAGATGCGGGCCGGGTCGATCCCCCGTCGCTCGGCGTAGTGCTCGGCCACTTCGACGCTCTCGGGCATTCGGCTGTTGGCCAGGATCACGATGTCGGCGGCGGTCAACTCCGCTCGCACGGGAAGGGCAAGAAACATGACCGCCGCCAACGCAAGCCAACTTCGCATGTCCCAATGCTACCCCTGCGGTGCCCATGCGCGGTAAGATTCGGGCAAGACCCGCTAACCGGACTCCCCACCATGAAAAAGATCCTCATCGTCCTCGCCGTCGTCTTCGTGCTGCTCATCGTCGGCGGCTTCATCCTCGTCTCGCGGCTCGACGGCATCGTCCGTAGCCAGATCGAGTCGAACGCCACCACCAGCCTTGATCTCAAGACCACCCTCGCTGGTGCCAATGTCGGCATCCTCGGCGGCGACGTGACGCTCGACACCCTCGCCGTCGCTTCCCCCGAGGGCTTTACCGCGCCCTCCATGTTCAGCGTCGGTGGCGTCGATCTGCAAACTTCGTACGGCAAGCTGCTGGGCGACCCGGTCCGTGTCGATGCGGTCGCGATCAACCAGCCCAAGATCGTGCTCGAACAGAAAGGCACCGGCTTCAACTTCAAGGTGCTCGCCGACCGATTCAAGACCGATGAGCCGGCCGAAACCGACGAGAGCGAGCCGATCAAAGTCATCATCGACAAGGTCACCGTTGCCGACGCTCAGGTGGAACTGCGATCGGAATTTCTCAGCGAGCCGTTGGCGCTGAACATCCCGACGTTCGAGCTCGAAAACATCGGCAACGCCGATGGTGCCGAGACCGGTGCGGAAGTCGGCCGGGTCGTGATGGAAATCGTCTCCAAGACCGCGGCACAGGTCGCGCAAAACGAGGACCTCGACCTGCCCGCCGAGGTCCGTGCGTTGCTCGCGGGGGACCTCAACGCCATCGCCGGCCAGTTGCAGAATGTCGCCATGGACAAGCTCAACGACGCATTACCTGATGAGGTCAAAGGCCTCCTCGGCGGCGATGGGCTGAAAGGCCTCACCGAAGGCGGCGACATCGAAGAAAAGGCCGGCGACCTGCTTGGCGGGTTCCTCGGCGGAAAAAAAGACGATGATGAGAAATAGCCAACCCGTTCGCGGCGTTGGCGTATGAGGTGTAACCCATGAGTGAAAACGGACGCCGAAACGTTTTGGAATCGCTCGAACAACGCCGACTCCTGTCGGCGTCGCTCGAGTCGAAGTTGATCGACCTCGACCTCGCGGCCGAGAAGTTCCCGCAATACACCGGCGCGGGGCAAGCCATCGCCGTCATCGACACCGGCATCGACTACACGCACCCGGCGCTCGGCGGCGGGTTCGGCGAAGGGTTCAAGGTCGTCGGCGGTTACGACTTCCTCGACAACGATGCCGATCCGATCGACACCGACGGGCACGGCACCGGCGTCGCCGGCATCATCGCGGCCGACGATTACGTCGACCCGTTCGTCGACTCCGTCACCCATCGTGGTGTTGCACAAGACGCCGACCTCATCGCGCTGCGTGTCGGCGATGGCGGCTCGATCCCGCTCTCGCGCATTGACCGCGCCCTCGACTGGGTCCTCGACAACCGTGTCCGGTTCAACATCACCGCGGTGAACCTGTCGCTGGGGTTCGGCAATTTCACCGAGCGGGAGGTCGACGCGCAGCTCTCCGACGAGTTCCGCAGGCTCGCGGAAGCCGGCGTGTTCGTCGCCGCTGCCAGCGGCAACGACAACGACGCACAGACCGGCCCGATCACGCAGGACGGCGTGTCCTATCCCGCCGCCGACCCGAACGTGTTTGCCGTCGGTGCGGTCGACACCGACAACGTCATCACCGACTTCACCCAACGCAACACCGAGCTCGACCTACTCGCGCCCGGCAACCGCGTTCGGACGCTCGGCCTCGACGGCAGCTACGTCCGCATCAGCGGGACAAGCTTCGCGTCGCCCTTCGCGGCCGCCGCGTCGGTGCTTGTCCGAGAAGCAAACCCCACCGCCACGCCCGGCGACATCGCCTCCATCCTCACCACCACTGGCCAACTGAACCGCGACGGTGACAACGAGTCCGGCAACACCACGGGCCTGCCGTTCCCCGTGCTCGACCTCGACAACGCGCTGTCGCTCGCCGAGAGCCGACGGCCGGTGTTCTCCAGCGCCGACTTCGGCCGCAACTTCGACACCGCCCTCGACGCGCACGGCGTGCTGCACATCGCGCACTACGACGATGTAAACGGACGACTTCTTTACACAACCCGAGACGTCGCCGGCATCTACTCGCACGCCACTGTCGTCGACGACAACGGCGACGTCGGGGCACAGCTCTCGATCGCGGTCGACGCCAGCGGCAAGGCCGGGATCGGCTACTTCGACGTCACCGAAACCGCCATTCGATACGCGAGCTTCGACGGCGTCAGATGGGACTCCACGCTCATCGACTCGTCGAAACACGTCGGCACCAGCCCGTCGGTCGCGTTCGACGTCGACGGCAACGCGTACGTCGCTTACCACCGACGGTCCGGCGGCGACGTGCGGCTTGCGAGCCTCAGCCGCGACACCGGCGCGTGGACGCGTGTCACGGTGGACGGCGTGGGCGCGGCCGCACCGGACTCCGGCGGCAGTGTCGACGGCACCACCCGCTTCGTCGGCACCAGCCTCGATCTCGATGTCGGCGAGGCCGCCGTTCGGGTCAACGGCTTCACACAATTCAACACGACCCTCGCGATCGCCTACGCCGACGCCGACAACGCGGACCTGCGTTACGCCCGCCTCGATCTCGATGACCCGACCGCCACCTGGTACGTCGCCGTCGTCGATGACCTGGGCATCACCGACGGCAACCTCGGCGGCGTGGCCAACATCAATCTCGACCTGCACGAACGCAACGACATCAACGGCCTGCAAGCCCAGATCGCGTATCAGGACACCTACCGCGCCGATGCCAAGTACGCGTTCCGCCTGGGCGACTGGTTCAGCGAAACCGTGGCCGGGCCGGGCAAGCTCGGAGACACGGTTCAGTTGTCGTTCGACGAGAATGATCGGCCGCAAGTGACGTACTTTGATCGCGAACGCCGTGCCATCTTCACCGGCACACGCACCGGCGAAAATCGTTGGTCGAACCGTCAACTCTTCACCAGCGCCGGTGCCACGAGCGTCGCGACCAACGAACGAACGGACCAAGTCTTGTTCAGCACGCTCGGCCGGACCGGGGACGACACGTTCGTCTTCGCGGTGTAACCGACAAATGCCGAACTAAGCGGACGAGCCGGGGTGTGGGCGTTTGCCTCGACCGCATGGAAGTTTTCCGCACCGGCGTCGAAATGTGGTATGGTTCATTCTTCTAGAACCTTCCACAGCCGGGGTGCTTCATGCGATTGATCGTCATTCTTGCCACTTTGCTCACCGCCGCCACGGCGTTCGCCCAACGAACCCGCGGCATCGACGTGTCTCAGTTCCAGGGAACGATGAACTGGGAAACGGCCTACGACAACGACATCCGGTTCGCGTTCGTCCGCTCCACCCGCGGCGGCCTCAGCTCCGCTACCGGCCAAGTCTTCGATACGCGGTTCGACGAGAACATCGCGGCCTTGGGCACGCTCGCCGACGCCGGCAAGCCGATCTACCACAGCGCTTACCACTTCGCCCGCCCCGACACGATTCCCAACGGCGCGAGTAACGCCGACATCGCCAATGCCGCAATCGCCGAGGCGACGCACTTCGTCAATGTCGCCGGCTACACGATGGTGCCCGGCAACCTCCGTCCCGTCCTCGACCTGGAAGCCGGCGGCGACAACCTCACGCGGGCCGAGCTTTCCTTCTGGGCCAACACATTCATGGACGAGGTCGAACGGCAGACCGGTGCCGAGCCGTTGATCTACATGAACACCAACTACGCGGTGAACTTCATTGATGGCTCGCTGGCCGACCGCGACCTTTGGATCGCCAACTGGAACCAGACCAGCTACGGCAACCCCGTCACCGGCAACGGTGGCCCGCCGACCGGCGCGATCCCCGATTGGGCCTTCTGGCAGTACTCCGCCGACGGCAACGGCATGGGCGCGACGTTCGGCGCGAGCAGCACCGACCTCGACCTCAACGTCGCCAACGGCGATCTAGCGTTCGTGGAAAGTTTCTTGATCCAACCCATTCCTGAACCCGCGGGACTTGGTGCATTGATGTTTGGCGGGCTTTTCCTGCGTCGCCGTCGGTAGGTGAAAGTCGGTTTTCTTTGACGCTTGGCGCTGTGACTGGTATCCCGGCAACCATGACATGGTGGCAATGGCTGTTGGTCATAGCGGGCGGCGTCATTCTCGCGTTGCTGATCCTCGTCGGCATCGCGGTGACCTACGTCAAGGCGAAGTGGAAGGGATTCACGCAGGGGCTGGCCGACGCCTTCAAGGGGCTCGGCGGGATGGCGATCCCACAAACGCTGAAGCTGCAGCCGATCGACGTCGATCTCGACGCGGCACACCCCGGGCTGGCAGCCGGCAAGGTCGAAGCCGAACGTTGTCGCCTACAGGTCGGCGGACCGTTCAACACGGGCAGCGAAGCCACCGGCGGTCCGATCGTTGCTCTTACCCTTGCGGACCCGAACCGCTCGCTCATGGGGCTGTTGATCCAATCGCCCGACGGCTCGATCGTTAAGGACGTGATGACCTGGTACGAAGACGAGCACACGCTGACCCACTCGACCATGGTTCCGAAGCTGCACAGCCCACCCCAGCGTGCAAAGGTTGGCGTCGAGGACACGGATCTTCCCAGACTCATCGATCAGCACCTGCGGGAGCGGCCCGACAAGCCGATGAAATCATTCACGCTCGACGAGGTGCCCGCCACCGTCAAGCAGTACGCCGAGGACACGTGGTTCTGGCAGGCGACGCGTGGCGGACTCAGCGACGCCGAGATCGAGCAGCAGGTCCGCGATGCCAACGCCGCCAACCCCGACGCCGACGCGGATGACCCGCTCGCCGGCGCGGAGATGCTCAAGGTCATGATCCGCAGCCAGGCCGTCAGCTTCCTCGAAGATCGGCTTGAGAAACAGCTCCGCGAGGAAACGACCATGTCCGTCGCCGAGTGGGAGGAAATCGAGCATCGGCTCCAGTGGGTCCACGACCTGAAAGAGCCCGACACACTGGCGTGGAGCGTGATGCCCGACGCCGAACGAAACGCCGATGACGAAGACGACGATGATGACGAGCTGCAAGGGCCGACCCAGACCGCGCTCGGGTCCGGGCCGATCCGCGAGACCTTCGCCCGGCTCAACGACCAACTGCCGCCCGAGCGCAAACTCCGTTTCCTGCAAACCGTAAAGATCACCGACACGCTCGCCAGCTACGAGGGCGACGTCTACGTCGAGCCCGAAGAGGAAGACGACGATGATGAGTTCGACGACGACTGACCGCAGCGCGCGGGCTTGAGACGCCCAGCCGCCCCGGCTACCGTCCGTGCCCCATGAGCGAAGCCATTACCCTCACCGACGGTGTCCTGAACGTTCCCGATCAGCCGATCATCCCCTTCATCGAGGGCGACGGCACCGGCCCCGACATCTGGCGGGCCTCGCAGAGGGTCTTCGACGCCGCGGTCGAGAAGGCGTACGGCGGCTCCAAAAAGATCGCTTGGCACGAAGTCCTCGCCGGCGAAAAGGCCCACAACCAGACCGGCGAATGGCTCCCGCAGGCCACGCTCGATGACTTCACCAAGTACCTCGTCGGCATCAAGGGCCCGCTGACCACTCCCGTCGGTGGCGGCATCCGCTCGCTCAACGTCGCACTTCGCCAAATCCTCGACCTCTACACCTGCCTGCGACCGGTCCGCGCGTTTGATGGCGTGCCGAGCCCGGTGAAGAAACCGGAGCTGACCGACATGGTCATCTTCCGCGAGAACTCCGAGGACATCTACGCCGGCATCGAGTTCGAGGCCGGCAGCGAGGACGCCGAGAAGTTCAAGGCCGGCTTCTCCTCGACCTTCCCCGAGCGTTGGAAGAAAGTTCGCTTCCCCGACACCGCGGGCTTCGGCATCAAGCCGGTCAGCCGCGAGGGCACCGAGCGCTTGGTCAAGGCCGCGATCCAGTACGCGATCGACAACGGCCGCACCTCCGTCACGCTCGTACACAAGGGCAACATCATGAAGTTCACCGAGGGTGCCTTCATGGAGTGGGGCTACGAGACGGCGGTGAAGCACTTCGGCGCCAAGCCGCTCGACGGCGGGCCGTGGCACTACATCGACGTGCCCGGCGATCGCAAGCTCACCCACCGCCCGACCAACGACGGCAAGGCCCGCGTGGAGTCCGGCCGCATCATCATCAAGGACGTCATCGCCGACGCGATGCTCCAGCAGATTCTCACCCGCCCCGCCGAGTACGACGTCGTCGCGACGCTCAACCTTAACGGCGACTACCTCTCCGACGCCCTGGCCGCCTGCGTCGGCGGCATCGGCATCGCCCCCGGCGGCAACATCAACTACGACACCGGCCACGCCATCTTCGAGGCCACCCACGGCACCGCCCCCAAGTACGCCGACCAGGACAAGGTCAACCCCGGCAGCGTCATCCTCAGCGGCGAAATGATGTTCCGCCACCTCGGCTGGAACGAAGCGGCCGACCTGATCATCAAGGGCATCGAAGGTGCGATCGAAGCCAAGACGGTGACTTACGACTTCGAACGCCTCATGGACGGCGCCACCCTGCTCAAGTGCAGCGAGTTCGGCGAAGCGATCGTGAAGCACATGGGCTGATCACGCCAACAACCCCGTTCGGCAAAGTTGTGTCGCATCCACTTCCCAACGGTGCGACGCTGCTCTGTCCCACTATCCTCAGGCCACCATGCCCGACCACTACGTCTCCACGGTGGAGCAGTTGCCGATGACGATCCAGGCCGCGGCGGTGTATTGCTCGGACGGGCGGATTGGCGAGTATGTCGACGACTTCATGCACAACGGGCTGGAACTTCCGCACTACGACCGGATCGCGGTGCCGGGCGGGCCGGCGGCGTTGATCCAGCGGCCCGAGTCACCGCTCCCCCACGACCGGTTGCTCGAAGAGCTGAAGTTCCTGATCGACGGCCACGGCCTGCAACGGCTCGTGCTCATCCAGCATGATGACTGCGCGTTCTACCGTGACCGCCTGCACCTCTCCGATATCACGGCGGTCCAACGGGAGGACGTGGCCGACGTGGCCGAACTCCTGCGTGAATGCACCGGCATTTCCAACATCCGTGGCTACTACGCCCGGTTCACGGATGACGGGATGACCTTCGATCGCATCGTGCCTTGAGCCGGTTCAGTCGATCGCCTTACGGCGGCGCGCCGCGCCGTCGAGCCAGCGGATCATAGCTTCGCGGTCGAGTGTTTGCTCTTGCAGGATCGTCGCGAACTCGCGGAGTTCGCCGACGCACTCCTCCATCGCGAGCAGCACCTCGTCGCGGTTGTCGGTGATGATGTCGGCCCAGAGCTTGGCGTCGCCGGCGGCGATACGAGTGGCATCACGGAAGCCGGTACCGGCGTGGTTGAGCGCGAGGTCCTCGGGGTGGCGCACCATCGCCGCGGCGAAGATGTGGGGCATGTGGCTCACCGACGCGGCGAGGCGGTCGTGGTGGCTCGGATACATCCGCGTCACACGACAGCCCACCGCCGACCAGAACGACTCGACCCGCAGAAGCGACTGCTCGTCGGTCGCCGCGTTGGGCGTGACAATGCAGGGGGCGTTTTTGAAGAGGTCGGCCCGGGCTGCCTCGGGGCCGCCTTTTTCGCCGCCGGCCATCGGGTGGGAGCCGACGAAGCGGACCGGGCTTTGCATCACCAACTCGGCAGCGTCCACGATGCTCCGCTTGGTGCTGAGCGTGTCGAACACGAACGTGTCGGGCCGAAGCTCAGGGGCGATCTCCTCGAGCACGGCCGGCCCGGCCAGCACGTTCACCGCGATGCAAATCGCATCGGCATCGTCCACGGCCTCACCAACGGTCGGGGCGATGCGGTCGAACTTATCGCCCAGATTCAGGAGGGTCGTGTCGCTAATGTCGAATCCGACGATCTCGCAGTCTGGCCGGGCCGCCTTGGCCGCCAGTGCCACGGACGTGCCCAGCAGGCCGCAACCGAGCACGGCCAGTCGATCGGGAATGGGTTGGTACTCGGGCACGGGGCAGGTTAGGAGATTGGTTCGCCCTTCGCCCGGGTGTTGGCCGATGTTGATATGGAGTTTCACGTCCGCTAACGTTTTGCAAAGGCAGCGAACGGACTCGCGCGACCAAACACCACAACCATGACGCAAGCCACCGTGACTCGCACCGTTCCTCGGATGTCAGAGATTCCCGTGTCCAAGATCACTGACGCCGAAGGCGACGACTTTGTTCCGACCACCCCGGCTCACACCCGGCGCGTCGCGACCGGAACCATCGAAGCACTCCCCTTCGAAAAGCCGCTGGCCAAGCTCGAGCAGCAGATTCACGAGCTCGAAGCCTTGCAGAACAGCAAGAGCGTCGACTATTCCGCGGAACTGCGGGAGCTGCGGACGAATCACACGAATCTGCTCCGCAAGACTTATGACAACCTGACCGCGTGGGAGACGGTCCTCGTCGCCCGCCACCCGCAGCGGCCGAAGATGCTCGACTACGTCGAGATGCTTTGCCGAGAGTTTCGCGAGATTCACGGCGATCGCCGCTTCGGCGACGACCTCGCCATCCGCACCGGCCTGGCCCGCATCGGCGGTCACAAGGTCATGCTCATCGGCCAGCACATGGGCCGGGACACCAAGGAAAAGATCAAGTGCAACTTCGGCCTGGCCCACCCCGAAGGCTATCGCAAGGCGCTGCGGGCGATGAAGCTTGCCGAGAAGTTCGGCCTGCCGGTCGTGTGCCTGATCGACACCAAGGGTGCCTACCCCGGTATCGGTGCGGAGGAACGCGGGCAAGCCGAATCGATCGCGGTCAATCTCATGGAGATGGCCCGGCTCGAAACGCCCATCGTCGCGGTCGTCCTTGGTGAGGGCGGCTCGGGCGGCGCACTGGGCATCGGCGTGGCCGATCGCGTGGCGATGTTCCAGTACGCGTGGTATTCCGTCATCAGCCCCGAGGCATGCAGCTCGATCCTCTTCCGCGGCCCCGACGGTACCGAGCAGCTTGCCGACGCCCTCTCACTCACGGCCGACAAGCTCAAGAAGCACGGCATCATCGACCGCATCATCGCCGAGCCCCTCGGCGGTGCCCAGCGCGACCCTCACGCCGCCGCCCGCGCCCTCGAGCAGTACCTCGCCAAAACGCTGCGTGAGTTGAAAAAGGTCGACACTCAGAAACTCCTTGACGAACGCTACGCCAAGTTCCGCGCGATGGGCGCGTACGAGGAAACGACCGCGAAGCAAGCCGTCGCCGCGTCAGCGTGAGTTTCACAGCCGGTCTAACAAGCCTTCGACGGTCGCGCCGGTGATATCGGTCTGCCCTTCGAGGAACCGGAAGAATTGTCCCCAACTGTGACGCGCGATGTCCTTGCTCCTCTCGGCGATGTCGCCGTCTCGGGCGTCCTCGACGTGCCCGTCGATGAACGCGAAGTTCCAGAGATCATTCTCGTCGTGTGCGATCGTCGGGAAGTCGCCGCCCAGCAACAGGTCCATGAACAAAACCGCGTCGGCGGGGAACTTCGTCTGCCTTTCGTAGTCGCGGTACTCCCTCAAGGCGATCACGGCCCCGGTGGTCGGCTCGCGCTCTGGATACGGGTTGTACATGTATGACGATCGAACGATGAACTGTTCGCCGGAAGCGGTGCCGTCGTTGAGCAGGCCGGCCGTGCCCTCTGACAGATACGGCTCCGGGTACGCACCCGCGAGCCAAGGCTCGGCCAGCTGCGACGGGCAATAGAAAACACCGGACGAAGGCAAGTAGCCCTGTGAGAAAAGCAGGCCGTGGTTCGACGGGTTCACATCCGTCGCGGTCCCGGTGCTGGTAAACGCGGTGCGGTAGGTGACGATCGGGCTACCGATCCGGCTGGACTCGCGACCGGGCAACGTCGGCTCATACGCCGGCAATCGCCCCGCCTGCTCGCCAGTGTACATGAGCATACCGGTCACGAGTTGGCGCTGGTTGCTCTTGCAGACGGTGGTGTTGGCCTGTTGACGTGCCTTGGAAAGCGACGGCAGCAGGATCGAAATCAGCAGCGCGATGATGCCGATGACGACGAGCAGTTCGACGAGGGTGAACCCCGGCCGATTCTGCGATTGACATTTCATCTCAACTACGCGTTGCCTGAGCATGGGGGATGTTATAGCATCCGCTGTGGCGTCGTGCCGCAACGAGACCGCTACGGCGGAGAAAACAGGAAACGGAGATACAAATGAAGAAGCAGATTCTGGCAGCCGCGATCGCCGCGGCATTCGTGAGTACGTCGGCGTTTGCCGCCCCATCGCTGGTTCCCGTGGTCACCAACGACCAGGCCGCCGGCGGCACCTTGCCCAGCGGTTTTGCGGTCGGCGGATTCGGTGCCGTGGGCGGCACCCTGTACGCATTTCTGTCGTCCAACAACAGTGGCACGGGATACGTAACAGCCGGCACGCCGGGCGGCGACCTCACACCCGTCATCGGCTCCATCGCCCTCAGCGGCTTGGGTGCCGGTTACGACGATGGCCTCTCGCCCAACGGCGAAGTGCTCACCGTCGGCTCGACGCTTATCGTGCCCGACTCGCTCACCGGCGGGTTTGTGGCGATCGACACGTCTAATGGCAACGCGCTCACTCTTCTTCTCGACAACACGCAGATCGCTGCCGCCACCGCGCCCACCGACACATCGGTCCGACGCCCCCTCGGCAGCGCAGTCACGCCCAATGGCGGCCTGCTGTTCTTCGACGGTGATTCGGCAAGCGATGTGCTGCTGGCAAGCAACTTAACGCCCGGCAACGTCTCCGTTGTCGCCACTGATGCCGAACTGACGGCACTGCTGGGTTCGGATGACATCGACGGCGGCACCGTTGCGGGCGGCAGCTACTTCGCGACGGGCTCGGGCTTCGACGCCATTGCAAGGGCCGACTTCGATACCAATGGCGACCTGGATGCCTCCACTTTCACCACCGTGATCGACACCACCACATACGAGTCGATCATCGACCCGGATGACACGTCGCCGAGCCTTACGCCGCGCGAGATGATCACCGGCGGTGACGGGTTGGTTTACTTCTATGATGGCGACGTCGACGGTGTCGTTTCGTTCGACCCGGCAGACCCGATCGGTACCCTGCAAATCGCGGTTTCGGAAGATGTTTTACTCGCGGGTGCCGGGAACGACTCGGTTGTCGACCTGCTCTGGTTCGACGACAAGCTGCATGTGCAGGTCGCTGGCGCGAATGCCGGCACGCTGTTCGCCGTCGTGCCCGAACCGGCATCGCTGGGCCTCCTCGCACTCGGCGGACTGGCACTGCGGCGTCGGCGTTGAACAGATCACCGCAAGGCTGACACGAAGCAAAACGGCGTGGCTCGCAATGAGCCACGCCGTTTTCTGTTTTCGCTGCTGTTCGCTACTGGGATTACGCTTCGCCGGCGGTCGCCAGTTCACGCTTGCGGTCGGACATTTGCGCTTTGAGCCGGGCGATGATGCTGCTGTGCATCTGGCTCACGCGACTCTCGCTCAAGTCCAGCGTGCTGCCGATCTCCTTCATCGTCATTTCCTCGAAGTAGTACAGGATGACGATGAGCCGCTCGGCGCGGGAGAGACCCTTGCACATCAGGTCCTTGAGATCCTTGCGCTGGATGTCGCGAACGGGGTTGGTGGTCTTGCGATCTTCGAGGACGTCGATCTCCCGAACGTCCTTGTTGGAGTCGGTCTCGAACCACTTGCGTGAGAGCGAGACGACGCCGACGGCGCTGGCGTCTTTCTGGATCTTGGCGAACTCTTCCATGTCAACGCCGAGCTTCTCGGCGCATTCCTCGGGCGTCGGCTCCCGGCCGAGCTCGACCTCGAGTTGTCGCATCGCGCCGCCCATCTTGTGGCTGCGGCTACGGACCAGACGCGGAACCCAGTCCATGCTGCGCAGTTCGTCGAGAATGGCACCGCGGATGCGGGGTGCGGAGAAAGTCTCGAACTTCACGCCGCGCTCGAGATCGAAGCCGTCGATCGCGTCCATCAGACCGAAGATGCCGGCCGAGATTAGGTCGTCGACGTCCACCTCATCGGGAAGCTTCTGGTAAATGCGTTCGGCGTTGTAGCGGACGAGATGGAGATACGTCTCCATCAACTGGTTACGGCGGGCCTCGGTGCGCTCTTTCTTGTAGTCGAACCAGAGCTTCGCGATCTCTGGCGGGACTGGCTTGCCTTTTTGGCGCTTGCCGTGGGTGCGTGGGCTGATGGGCGCCCGCGCGGCGGTCGCCTTCATCGTGGGTTTCAGCGGGACCGGAGTGACGTCGGCATCCGGCTCGGCCGTGGCGACGGCGGTGGTCCGGCGCTTGGCCGTTTGCTTGACAGGCGTGGCCGCTCCGTACGCTGCCGCGGCAGCCTGGCGCGAAACGGATGCGGTGCTGGTCGTCTTCGAGTTCGGCGATTTCGGCATGGCAGGTTCCCGGGTCCTTGGGAGTGAGTGGCTTCAGAGGGGTCCTTCTGATTCGATCCGTCATGTCGACTCACGCCGGTCAAGGCAAAAAGCCGATGTTCGGCGAGCAGGCTCGCCGGGGTTGGGACGACCGGCACAAAAGGGTCAGACCCAACGTCCACTTTCTGGTTTCGGCGCTTCACCGCGCCTTTCGCAACGTTTCTCCGATTTGGGAGAACTTTTTTCTGCATTCGCCCGACTATCGGACGCGACGCCGGCTCAATCACTGCCGACGACCGGGATGTCATCGTCGTCTTGATCGTGGTCGATCGCGTGATCGACCCGGTCAGTTGCCGCCGCGTCGCGGAGTTGGTCGTGGAGCATCGCGCCTTCCTCGCGAAGACTCTCGCGCAACATCCACTGGGCGGAGAGCCCGACGATGTAGCCGATGACGATCGTTCCGAACATCGCCATCATCGCCCGCCAAATGACGGTCGCGAGCGGGTTTTCGGCGGCGAAACCACCAAGCACGAGGCAGATCACGAACGCCGTCAGGCCAGACGCCCCCGCCAGTCGCTGCGGGAGCAGCGCTGCATGCTCTTCACCCGGACGCAAGTCCGCGCGGTCGAGTTGGGCCGGTGGCGTGTCCATTTGGCGTTGTCAGCCGGACGGTGGTTGGGGATCGGTCATATCGCTTTGCGACTTATCGGCCGATCGTGCCGTCGGGCAGCACCTGTTTGCGTTGACGACTCCTTTCGTCTTCGAGGTAGTCCGGCTTTACGCGGAGCGTGTAATCCATTTTCCCATTCTGCCGAAGAAGCTCGGCTCATGGCTGACGGTGACGCCCTTCTCGAGCCGTTGGGCCAGACGGGCCAGGCACGCACTGGCCGGGCTCTTGGGGTGGGCCAACGTGAACGGCACGCGCTTACGCACCGCCTCACCGACGGCGCTGTCAGCGAAGACATGCCCGGCGTCAAGAATCGTCTCGCCCAGAAACTGTTGGGCAACGTTGCTGATCCGTTCGTAAACCACGCGTGCTTCGGCGACGCTGCGGGCCTGGTTGACCAAGAGGCTTAGCCGGCGCTTCTCCGGATCTGCTTCACTCACGTCACGGCTGATGACTTTCAGCACCGCGTACGCATCCGCGATCGCGGTCGGCTCCGGCGTCGTCACTGCCAGCACATGGTCGGCACACCGCGTGAAGCTAAGCACGTTCGGCCCGATACCGGCGCCGGTGTCGACCAACAGGATGTCGGCGTCGCGCTCCAGCGCGGTCATTGCATCGATGATCCGCTGCCGCTCCGACTCGGCGAGGTCAGCCACCCGGGCCAAACCGCTCGCGCCACCGATGAGACGAAAGTCGCCCGGCGCGTTGATCGTCGCTTCCGACAACGACGCGGTGCGTGCGATGAAGTTGGCGAGGGTCTTCTGCGGGTCGAGACCGCACAGCACGTCGGCGTTGGCCATGCCGAGATCGGCGTCGAGCAGCACGACCCGCTTGCCCTGCTTGGCGAACTGGATAGCGAGATTGACCGCGACGTTGGACTTACCGACACCCCCCTTACCGCTGGTGATGGCGATGACACGGGCCCGCCGGGTTCGCGGTCTGCTCGTTGGATCGGGCGTGGGCACTTGCCGGCCGATCCTAGCGATCGGTGCGGTGTTTGGAACATCGCGGCGGGCGTCCGTGACGATCGGCCGCGGGTGGCGCGGCTGCTTGGGCGTGAGCGGCGGGGTCGCGGAACGTTGCCGACTCTCGGCCAGCCGACGCAGTTGCGTTGCTTGGTCGAATAATGACTCCCCAGCGTCGCCGCTCATGGTCGCGGCAGTGGATGGTTTCGGCCAGCTCATGCGGCTTCCTCTCGCACGTTTTGTTCGACCACTTCGGCATCGTCGGTCACGGACTCACTCGACGCGGGAGCCGTGGAACGGTCCGGCTGGATCGACATGTCGGTGGCGGTCGAATCTTCGTCTACGTCGGCCTGATCGGTGGGCTGATCGCCGGGACCGTCCGGCATCGGCGTCGGGCTCGGCGAAAGCTCTTCGCCAAGGATCGCCTTGGCCAGACGCCGGGCACAACCGACCTCAATGTCGTTGGGCACGTTCTGGCCGTAGGTGATGTAGCTCAGCGATTTGCCGAGCTTGTGCGCGACATTGAGGACGACGCCCAGCTGCACGGCCTCGTCGACCTTGGTGAAGATCACGCTGTCCGGCTGGAGCGCACCGAACTTCTCCACGACCATTTCCGAACTGCTGCGGCCCTGACTCGCACTCATCACCAGGTGAATCTCGTCGGGCTTGGCGACCTTGAGGCATTGCTCCAGTTCACGCAGGTGCATCTCGTCCTTCGGGCTTCGGCCGGCGGTGTCGAGGAGGATGAAATCACAATCGGCGAACGAAGCCAGTGCCTGTGGGATCTCGGCTGCCGTGTGGGCGACTTCGAGGCGAGCGTTGATGATTTCGCTGAACTTGCGCAGCTGGTCGACGGCCGCGATGCGGTAGGTGTCGATCGTCAGCAGGCCGACCTTCATGTTTTGGACGAGCTGCAAATTGGCCGCGAGCTTGGCGACGGTCGTCGTTTTACCGACACCGGTCGGGCCGATCAGTGCGACGACCGTGGGCGCATCGTTGTGGCGGCGCTGGATCGGACCGCTCGTGGGGACCAAGCCGGCGATCTTCTCGGCCAGCAGCTTCCGAACCGACGCCTCGTCGCCGAGTTGGGCGGGCTGGGCGACCTGTTTGATGTCACGCACGATCCGGTCGGCCAGCTCGTCGGCCACTTCGCCCTCAACAAGCCGGAGATAGGAATCGAACAGCGACTCGGGCAGGTCGGGACGGGTGGCGTCGTGCTGGAGCTTCACGAGATCCTTGACCATCGTCTTGAGATCGCTGACTTCCTTGTTGAGGGAACGCATCGCCGCCTGACCGGCCACCGGTGTGTTGAGCAATCCGGCACCCGGCGCGGCGTCGGGCGCGAGGTCGGCCAAGGACTTTTTCGCCAGTGCGGCAAGCACTTCCGAGTGGGCGGGCTTGGGCATCGCCTGCGGCGGCAGCGCTTCGGCGAGCGTCGGCACCGTCCGCTTCACCGGCGGTTTGGGCTGCTTCTTCTTGTCCGCAAGCCCGGCGATCACCTCGACCCGCAGCGATCGCCGAAGCCCCATCCACTTGGATGTTTTGACCTGTCGCGTGTGCAGGATGACCGCGTTCGCCCCAAGCTCCGTCTTCACGGCCTTGATCGCTTCCGCCATCGTGGGTGCTGAGATTGTCTTCAACTTCATCCCTGAATCCCTACTGCCCGCATCCTCGCAGGCGGTTGCACTTTCACCATCTTAGCCGGAGAGACGACCGATCCGTCGGTCACTCTAACTTATCGGCCGAGTGTCACCAGCCCGACCGCCTCGACATTGACTTCGCTGACGACTTCGCCGTAACTGAGGACCGCGACCTGTGGGAGCGCGGCCTCGAGCATCCGTCGAACCTGTGCCCGCACCGTCGGATTGCACAGCACGACGGCGGGCCGGCCGGTGCTGGTCAGTTCTTCAATCTTCGCCGCCGCCGCACCGACGATCTGCTGTTGCGTCTGCGGCGGCATGGTCAGCGTGGCACCATTATCGCCCTTGTTCGTATGGCCGCTGACCAAATCCTCGATCGCCGGGTCGATCGTGACGCACCAGAGCGTGTCGTTCTCGTCGACGTGCTGCTTGCAAATCGTGCGGGCCAAGGCACTGCGGGCGAACTCGGTAAGCACATCCACGTCCTTCGTGCGCTCGGAGAAATCGCCAAGGGTTTCGACGATGGTCTCCAGATCGCGGACAGGGACGCGTTCGCGGAGCAGGTTCTGCAGCACCTTCTGGAGCTCGCCGGGTTTGACCTGTTTGTCGATGACTTCTTCGACAAGGGCGGGAGCCTTTTCCTTGAGGTTGTCGACGAGCTTGCGGACTTCCTGGCGGGTGACCAACTCGTGCGCGTGTTGCTTGATGACCTCAGTGAGGTGCGTGGCGAGGACGGCGCTGGCCTCGACGACGGTGTAGTTGAGTAGTTCCGCTTCCTCGCGTTGCGGCTCGGTGATCCAGTAGGCGGGCAGGCCGAACGCCGGCTCGGTGGTTTGCTCGGCGGCGCTGATCGGCGTGACGGCCGCGCCGCTGTCCATGGCGAGGTACTGCTCGGGGAACGTCTCTCCAGCCGCGACGGCCTCGCCGCGGATCTTGATGACGTAGTCGTTGGGCTGGAGCTGGATGTTGTCGCGGATGCGGACCGACGGGACCATGATGCCCAGCTCCATGGCGATCTGCCGACGAATGAGCTGGACACGCTCCATGAGGTCGCCGCCTTTTTTGGTATCGACCAGACGCACCAATCCAACGCCGATCTCCAGTTCCATCGCGTCGACGTCGAGGAGCGACTCGACTTTGTCCGGCTCGGCGACGGCAGCGGCTTCCTTGTCGGCCTCGACCTTCGCGACACGCGCCGCCTCGGCATCCGCCTGGCGGAACAACAGGAACGCCCAGCCGAAACAACACCCGGCCAGGATGAGCAGCGGTACCATCGGCAGTCCCGTCATGCTCATGATGACCAGGAAAATGCCGGCCACGATCAACGGCTTCGGCTTGGCAAAGACCTGGGTCAGCACCTCGCTGCCCAGGTCCTTGCGGCTGCTCGATCGCGTCACCAGCAGACCCGCAGCCAGCGACACGATGAATGCGGGGACTTGCGATACCAATCCGTCGCCGATGGTGAGCTTGGTGAACAGCGAACTGGTCGGGCCGATGTTCCAGCCGTACTCGACCATGCCGACGTAGATGCCGCCGATGATGTTGACCAGCGTGATGACGATGCCCGCGATCGCGTCGCCGCGGACGAACTTGCTGGCACCATCCATCGCTCCGTAGAAGTCGGCTTCCTGGGCGATGTTCTCGCGGCGGTTTCGGGCCTCGGACTCATCGATCGCGCCGGCGTTGAGGTCCGCGTCGATCGCCATCTGCTTGCCCGGCATCGCATCGAGCGTGAACCTCGCCGCCACCTCACTGATCCGCGTCGCACCCTTGGTGATCACGACGAACTGGATGATGAAGATGATGACGAAGATGATCAGCCCGACCGTCAGCGAGCCTGCGGTGACGAAGCTGGAAAATGTCTCGATGACTTGGCCGGCCGCTCCGGTGGCGGACTCGGGGCTGCTCGCCCCGTCGCCGGCGGTGAGAATCAAACGTGTGGTCGCGACGTTGAGGACGAGTCGAAACATCGTGACCGCGAGCAGGAAAGACGGAAAAACCGCCAATTCCAAAGGACTTTTCGCATAAACCACGCTTACGAGCAGCACGACGCTGAGCGTGACGTTGACGACCAAAAGCAGATCGAGGATCGCCGTCGGCAGCGGGACGAGAAAGACTAGTAGCAGCCCGATGAGCGCGAGCGGGAACACCATGCCGCGGTGCGCGGTCACTCTGGACACAAGAGGATGTTGAAGCACCGCGCTTGTCATGACGTCCTTGTCGACCGGCCGATTGACCGGTTAAGCAATCGCCGGGCTCCGCCGGCGGGTAGCCAACATACTTACACAATGCGCGCCAGATTCAAGCCATTTTCTGCAGACTTTGTTGTCCGCTTATTTCGTAGACGTACGCAAGAATCTCGGCCACCGCGGCGTACATGTCTTCGGGAATTTCCTGCCCGATCTCGCACGACGCATAGAGCGCCCGGGCCACCGGCTTCTTCTCGATGATCGGAATGTTGTGCAGCAGCGCAAGCTCGCGGATGCGGAAGGCGAGTTGATCCGCGCCCTTGGCCACGACCCGCGGGGCGTCCATCGACTCGGCGTCGTACTTCACCGCCACCGAGAAGTGCGTCGGGTTGGTCACGACGAAGTCCGCCGTCGGTACCGCCGCCTTCACGCGCTGCATCGCCCGCTGCATCGCCACCTGCCGGCGGCGCTGTTTTATCTGGGGGTCACCGTCCATGTTCTTGAGCTCCTCCTTGAGCTGTTGCTTGGTCATCTTGAGCTGGTTTTCGTGGCGGTACTTCTGGTACGCGAAGTCGAGGATGCCCAGCAGCAGCAACGCCACCGCAACCTGCAATGCGATCGTAAAGAGAATCGACGCACCGGACCCGAACGCTTGAATGTGCGGCAACGCCTGCAACCCGGCGAGTTCCGGCAGCTTGGCGTTGATCGACATATACGCCACAACCGCGACGACGGTGAACTTCAGCAGGTTCATCCCGAAGCCGACGTACGTCTTGGCCTCCATGAACAGACGCTTGAAGCCCTTGATGGGGTTGATTCCGTTGGGATCAGGGATCAGCTTCTTGGGCGCGAGCATCGGGCCGATCTGCACGACATGGGCGAGCACGCCGATGACGAACACGCCGACAGCCAACGGCGCGGCCGCGTAACCGAGCCTGACCATCTGCTCCCGCACGCCGCCGCCATGGACCGCCCCGGTTGCCGACGCGAGTTCCACGCCGAAGAACGCCTGGGCGATCTTCACCAGCTCCGTGTAAAGGTGCGCGCCGCCGAAGTACAACAACGCGAGCATGCCCAGCAACACGATCGCGCCGCTGAGGTCTTGACTCTTGGCGACATCGCCCTTTTCGCGCGCCTCCTGCCGCTTCTTCGGCGTCGGCGCTTCGGTCTTTTCGCCTGCTGCTTCGTCGTCGGCCATGACTCAGCTCCGGCTCGTGGTGTAAAGCTCGTAGGTCTTGTGCAATGCGTCGGTAAGTTCCTCGACGATCACCCCCTGCGTTGTTCCGACCGTGAATACCAACAGCATCATCCCGACCAATGAACGCAACGACAGACCTGCCGCGAGCAGATTCAACTGCGGCACCGTCTTCCCGATGAAACCGAGACACACGTCGCAAGCAAGCATCGCCACGAATAGCGGCGCGCCGATGCGGATCATCAACGACGTCGCGGCGGTGAACATGCCGATGACAATGGTGAGCAGGTCGGCATCGACCCCGACGCTCAACGGCGGCAACACGGCGAACGAATCCAACGCACCGCGGACGAGCATCACGTGTCCGTCGATGCCCAGAAAGATGAAAAGTGTCAGCAGAAAGTAAACGTCGGACACGGGCGAACCGCCCACGTCGCTGCTCGGATCGAACACCGCGCCGAGCCCGATGCCCATTTGCTGGCCCACCGCGTTGCCAGCCCATTGGGCACCAATGAACGTCAGCGACGCGACCATGCCGAGCGCGAAGCCGAAGAGGATTTCTCCCCCCAGGCCCATCGCGATCGCGGCAGGATCATCCGGCAGCGGTGCCGGTGCGTGGCCGGCGGCGAACAACGACGTGGCACACACGATCGCGAACATCACCTTGACCCGCTTGGGAATCCGTCCGCTGCCGAACATCGGCATGAACAACATCAACCCGGCGAACCGAAAAACGACGGCAGCGTACTGCGGGCCAAGAAGTTGGATCGGGATCAGGTCCATCGCATCACGACGTCATCACATCGGCGGGGCCAGCGACATCATCTCTCTGGCGAACGACAGCACTTGGTTCACCGTCCAGGGCAGCGTGATCGCGGCGACAATCACCATCGCCATGATCTTCGGTATGAACGACAACGTTTGTTCCTGCACCTGCGTGAGTGCTTGCAGCAACGAAATGACCACACCGACCGCAAGGCCGACCAGCAGGATCGGCGCGGACACGAGCAGCGTCAGGATCAACGTCTGACGCACGAGATCGGTGGCGACTTCGGGGTTCATGTCACGAAACTTTCCATCAGCGACGCCGTCATCAGCGTCCATCCGTCGGCGAGCACGAAGAGCAACAGCTTGAACGGCAACGAGATCAGCACGGGCGGCAACATCATCATGCCCATGCTGATCAACACCGCGGAGATCACCATGTCGACGATCAGGAACGGCAAGTAAATCAGAAAGCCCATCCAGAAGGCGGTCTTAAGTTCGCTGAGCATGAAGCCGGGGATGAGGCTGAAGGTGCTCACCTCATCCCAGGTCTCGGCCGGCTCACCGGTGGCGTGGGCGTGAAACAACTGGACCTCCGCGTCGCTGCCGCTGGCTTCGATCTGGGCGATCATGAAGTCACGCATCGGGACGACCGCGTTGTCCAGCGCTGCTTGCTGCGTGATCTCGCCGTTGAGGTACGGCTGAAGCGCGTTCTGGTTGACCTTGTTCCACGTCGGCCCCATCACGACGATCGTCATGAACAGCGAAAGCCCGACGAGCACCTGGTTCGGCGGCAGGCTTTGCGTTCCGATCGCCTGCCGAACGAGCGACAACACGATCACGATCCGCGTGAAGCTCGTCATCATCACGAGGATCGACGGCGCGAGCGATAGTACCGTCAGCATCACGACGATCTGCAACGCACCCGGGAGGTTCTCCGGATCCGTCACGTCGGGCAGCGCGAGCGACATCGACTCGCCGTTGTCGTTGGTGAGGTTCGGGAGGTCGTCGAACGTCTGGGCGTGTACGGGAGCCGCGAGGAATAGCACCAGCAGCACGGCGAGCGCGATGCACAACCAGTAGCCGATACCCAAGCCGGGCTCGGCGTGCGCGCGGGGGTGCATCTTGGTTTCACTGTCAGGCATGGGCATCCTTTCCCGTTGCTCTGGTTATCCGGTTCCGCGTTGCTGACTGCGGAACTGCCTGGAAACCGTGCGGACCCGCTCCATCAGGCCCGCCAGTTCTCCCTTGGTTTCCTGCACGACCGAATCTTCGTCCGCCTTCAAGTCGTTGCCCAACGCCGCGGCGACTTCGGACTCGGCGGGATCAGGATAGCCGCTCGCGAACTCAGCACTAGCCGAGTTCATCGACATCACGAATGGCGTCTCCGGCTCAGTCGAGCGCTTGCCCGTGAGCCGACCTTCGAGTTCGGCAACCTCGTCACGATCGGTGATCTCCGAGAGCGTGGTCAACGGCTGGCCGGCCGACTCGCTACACACCAGCACGCGGCGACCGACCTTGAGCAACACGACCCCGGCCCGCGGCGAGACGGGGTTGCGTGCGAGCACGGTGGCGGCCGCCGGGCCGCGTGACGGGCTGTTGCCGCTGAGTTTCCGGTAGCCAAGTCCTAGCAGAACCACCAGCGTGACGACGAACGCCAACGCCGCACCGGTCCGGGCCATCCCGACCCAGCCTTGCTGCTCCTCGACTTGCGGCTCACCGTCGATGATCGCTTCCGTATCCCCGCCCGCAATCGCCTTGCCGTCGTACCTACTTTGCGGCGGCGCAGCGTAAGTAGCCGCTGTGAAAACAACGGTCAGCAACAGGGTCAGCCAGGCGAGGTTCCACCTCATGGCAAAGCGCCTCCGGCGCGATTGGGCACGGGTTGTCAATCAAGCCGCTTCGGTCGAAGCCGCCTGCACGATCTCGTTCACGCGAACACAAAAATTGTCGTTGAGCACCAAGACTTCACCGCGGGCGACGAGGCGTTCGTTGATGAAGACATCCACCGGGTCGCCGGCGAGCTTGTCCAGTTCGACGACGCTGCCCTCGATGAGCTTGAGCACGTCCTCGACGCTCATCCGGCTTCGGCCGAGTTCGATTTTCACGTTCAAATCCACGTCACGCAGCAGGTCGATACTGCCGGCGTCCGCGCCTGCGACGACCTGTGAGAAGTCGGGAAGATTCAGCGCTTCGGCACCGGCCGCGATGGCGGTGGCCGACGGGCTTCCGCTGTCCTCGAAACTGGCTTCCTGGAGCAATGCGGCGATGGCTTCGTCGTTGAGCATCGCGGCCGAATCGTCATCGGTGGCCTGAACTTCGCCGGCCTCCGACGCAACGGGCTCTTCTGCGGCGGCTTCAGTTGCGGGGGCCGTCTCGGCTGCGGGGGCTTCTTCGGACGCGGGGGCATCCTCGGCCATCTCTTCCATCAGCGCGTCCATGTCCGACGAGTCGATCGGCGCGGCACCAGCATCATCCTCGGGCGCAGCGGCGTCCGGGGCCGGTGTGTCGACCGCTTCGGCTGTCGGGTCCGGCGTCGGCTCGGTTGTCGGTGGGGTTTCTTCGCTCACGCGTCACCTTCCTTGGCAGCGGGCTGGGACCTTGGTTTGTCAGGCCGGCAACTCCGCCGGCCGCGAGCTTGAAAGCTCGATTCAGAAGTCGATCCGGAACGGCACGCACCTCGGTACCACGATCGACTTCACAACATGCTCGCCCAGGATCTCGACAAACTCGATCATCATCTTTCGACGAAGCGTAACGAGACACGGCTCCGACCCGGACATCTTTCCCGGGTCGAGGTCTGCAATAATGGTGCGAGCACGGACC
>JBCDCH010000053.1 GCA_039182125.1 Planctomycetota bacterium | reverse complement strand
CGGCTGCTCGGCGACCGTGGCGTGGGCAAGACGATTTGTCCGAGCGAAGCCGCCCGCGCCGTCGGCGGGGAAGACTGGCGAATGTTCATGGAGCCGACCCGCATGGCCGCCCGCCGCCTCGTCGAGCATGGCAAGATCGTGATCAAGCAGAACGGTCGCACGGTCGATCCAAGCCGTGCGAAAGGTCCCATACGCCTGCGCCTGGCATAGCCCAGTCTGCAAAGAAGAATGCCCGTGACCGATGAGGTCACGGGCATTGAAGTCGAAAGTAGATTTTGGCGGGATTGCCTTAAGCTGTGCGGCGACGCAAGAGGCCGAGCGAGGCAAGACCGAGAAGGCCCAGCGAGGCGGGCTCGGGGATCGCAGCAGCCGGCGTTCCGACCAGACTGATGGCGTAAATGTCATCGATACCGCCAACATCTGCGGTGGTGATAACGCTATCGGTGGCCACGGCGGTGACTGCAGCGTCGGTGGTACCAACGACATTGCCCTGTGCGAAAAACAGCGTCGTTGCGAGCGTCGCATCGGCAATGGGGGTACCGAGGGTTGCGTCAACTGCCGTGTCAGGCAGTGCCGCAAAGATCACGCTACCGGACGACGGAATGAAAAAATCGTCGCCAAAAGTCAGCGTGAAGATCGAACTGCCTTCCCCTAATGTGAAGAGGCCTAAGTCGACAAATGTTCCTGCTGAGTCAAAGAATGCGATCACCAAATCGCCTGCGGAGCCTGCGATGTCGGCACCGGCTGCGTCGGTGATGTCCAACCCGCCGACAAAGCCCATCGAATCGAGCAGAATGAACGGCTCGGTGGTGTCCGCAACGTAGTCTTCGCCGAATCCGTCGATCAGAAGGTCGTCGCCATCGGCAGTCACATCGCCGCCGACCGTCAATATGCTAAAGCCTCCACCGGCACCGGCGACGAGCGTCGAATCAAGATCAAGACCACCCGTCCCGTCGTCGACGAAGGTGCTGTAGAGTTCGGTCTGAGCGAAAGCGGTGCTGCTCACGAAAAGCGCAGCGCAAGCTGCGATTGCAAGTCGATTCATCATTTCTCCCTCCAGAGGAGCTAGTTTGTCAAACAAATAGGCCTTTAGGGCAACGTTGCTCCAAGGCTCGTTTCCGTTGGTAATGTAGCCGAGGGGAACATCTGGTCAACGAATTTTATCGGCTGTTCGCGCATTACCCGCACCACGGCTTCGTAAACCCGGAAGTCGGTCGGCATGATCGCTACAAGCCCAACATCGGCGTGCATGGTTCCAGGGGAACCGTACTATGTTGCCTATGGCCGATCGTGCTACGCCTGCCGCCTCAAGACAGGATTTTGTTCGGGATCCGCTCGCTCCATCCGACACCACCGCTGGCGATCCATATTTGTTTGAAGTCGGCTGGGAAGTCTGTTGGCAATTGGGTGGTATCTACACGGTGCTGCGGACCAAGGCGCTTGCGATGACCCGGCGGTGGGGAGACCGCTATGCGTTGATCGGGCCGTACAACCCGGCGACCGCGCACGGTGAGTTCGAGCAACGCCCCGCCGAAGGTTGGCTCGCGGATGCCCTTGAAGAGCTACGCGGCGACGGTATCAACGTGCTGCACGGACTCTGGTTGGTGAACGGTCGGCCGACCACGCTTCTCATCGACCACCGCTCGGTCATGCACCGGTTGGGTGAGTGGAAGTACTTCATGCACGCCGACCACGGCATTCCGATCCAGGACGGCGATGCGGAGATCGACGAGACGGTGGCGTTCGGGTTCGCGTGCACGGAGGTGTTGGCCGCGCTGGCCCGACATTGCCCGGGGCCGGTGATCGGGCATTTCCACGAGTGGATGGCCGGCATCGCGGTGCCCCGGTTGGCGCATCTGCAGCACACGGACTCGCCGAAGTTCAACGGCAACGTCGTCGCCACGGTCTTCACGACTCACGCCACGTTGTTGGGTCGTTACCTCGCGAATGACGTCGAGGATTTGTACGAGTCGCTGGAGCACATCGACGCCGAAGCCGCTGCGTCGCACTACAACATCGCCACACGATTCCGTCTCGAACGGGCCGCGGCGCACGGGGCCAACGTGTTCTCGACCGTCAGCGAGATCACCGGCTCCGAAGCACGCCACCTGCTCGGCCGGTCGCCCGACGCGATCTTGCCCAACGGCCTGGACATCCAGCGGTTCGAAGCGCCGCACGAGTTCCAGTTTCTCCACAACCGTGCGAAGGAGGACATTCACAATTTCGTGATGGGTCACTTCTTTCCAGCCGGCAGCTTCGACCTCGACAACACGCTCTACCTCTTCACGTCCGGCCGCTACGAGTACCGCAACAAGGGGATGGACCTGTTCCTCGAGAGTCTCTGGCGGCTCAACGATCGGCTCAAGCGTCGTCGGGCCGAAGGTCATGAAGTGCCGACGGTCATCGCATTCATCGTGACCAAGGCGGCGGTCAAGAACATCAACGTCGAGACGCTCAAGAACCAGGCGCTCACCGACGATCTGCGTAGCTACTGCGACAAGCTCACCGAGGAGATCGGCCGGGTTCTGTTCCGCGCCGCCGCGGCCGGGCGGATGGTGCATCGTGGTGAACTCATCACCGAGGACGCCGAGATCCGTCTCAAGCGCGCCATCAATGCCCGCACCATCTCACGGCATCCGTCCATCGTTACGCACGATCTGGTCGACGATGCGGACGATCCGGTTCTCCAGCACCTGCGACATCGCAACCTGCTCAACCACCCGGACGATCCGGTCAAGGTCGTGTTCCATCCACAGTTCATGACCAGCACGTCACCGCTGCTCGGCATGGACTACGAGCACTTCGTGCGTGGCTGTCACCTCGGGGTGTTTCCGAGCAGCTACGAGCCGTGGGGTTACACGCCGATGGAATGCATCGCGTCAGGTTTGCCCGCAGTGACGACCGATCTTTCCGGCTTCGGCAGCTATTGCCTCGCGACCAACCACGGCGAGACGGACGATGGCGTCTACGTCCTGCGTCGCAGCAAGACGGCGTTTGATCATTCGGCGATCGCGTTGGCCGAGTTCCTTGAACACTTCACCCGTCGGGATCGTCGGGAGCGCATCGAGCTACGCAACCGCGTCGAGTCCGGCAGTGGCCGCTACAGCTGGGAAAGTGTCGTACACAACTACCACGACGCTCATGAGATGGTGCTCAAGCGTGCCCTTGCCGGGAGTGTCGAGATCGAGGCGGTCTGAACCGAATCAGGCGGCGCGTCGTTGCGGCGCTTCGTAGCCTTCGATGCTTTCGATGATGTTGATGACGCTGTGTACCGCAGCGGCCATGTCGCCGGCGTTGTTGATGACGCATTGCTCAGCGTGGGCGGCCGCTTCGGTGATTTGGGGGAAGCCATAGCCGCCGCCCGATCCCTTGAGCTGGTGCAAGGTAACACGGACGGTTTCCAGATCGCCAGCGTCGAGTCCGTTGAGCAACTGGTCGACGTGCTCGGGAAGTTCGCTGACGTACTGGGCGATGAGTTCGGCCATCAGCGGATCGTCGGCGAGTTCGCTGTGGAGTTTGGGGGGGACGGGCGTGCCGAGATGCCGGGCGAGTTCAGCGATCAGGTCGGCATGGCGGATCGGCTTGCCGATGAATCCGCTGCAGCCGATATCGAGACAACGCTCGCGGTCCCCGTCCATGGTGTTGGCGGTGAACGCGAGGATCGGCAGTTGCTCGAAGCCCAGCGAACGCAACTCCAGCGTGGCGTTGTACCCGTCGAGCACGGGCATCTGCATATCCATGAGCACCGCATCGAAGGCTTTGCCGTCGCGGTCGGCTTCGACAATGCGGTCGATCGCGTCGCGACCGTTCTCGACTGCAGCCAACTCGATGCCCGTGCTGGCCAACAGTGCCGAGACGAGCCGACGGTTGTCGACGCTGTCGTCGGCGAGCAGCACGCGTCCGGTGAGCTGCGCCGGTAGCGTCTCCTGCATCTTCGCGGTACGGGTTCGTTCGTCGGCTTCGGCCAGTGCCGCGTCGTTCGGGTTTCCGGCGTCGACCGTGAACGCGAACGTGCTGCCTGCGCCCTCGGTGCTCTCCACGCTCATGGAACCGCCGAGGAGTTTGGCGAGCCGTTCGGAGATGACGAGGCCGAGCCCGGTGCCGCCGAACTTGCGGGTTGTCGAGCCGTCGGCCTGGGCGAAGGGGCGGAACAGCCGAGCGAGGTTGTCTTCGCTCATGCCGATGCCGGTGTCGCTGATCTCGAAGCGGACCAGGTTGGCGTTGCCGGCACCGATCTGTCGGCTGATCGCGAGCTTGACGTGGCCGGCCTCGGTGAACTTCACGGCATTGCCGACGAGATTGATGATGATCTGCCGCAGCCGCGTGGGGTCGGTGATGATCCGCTCCGGCAGGTCGTCGGCGTAGTCCAGCCGGAAATCGACGTTTTTCGCCAAGGCGCGCGGCCGGATCGCCGACGCGACTTCCTCGACGATCTGCCGTGGGGAACAGGGGATCTTCTCGCAAGCGAGTTGGCCGGCTTCGATCTTGGAGAGGTCGAGGATGTCGTTGATCACGCCGAGCAGGTGCTCGCCGTTGCGGCGGATCGTTTTGACGTAATCGGTGCGGTTCGTACTCGTTTGGTTCGGATCGGTCAGCAGGTCGGTAAAGCCGAGGATCGCGGTCATCGGCGTGCGGATCTCGTGGCTCATGTTGGCCAAGAACTCACTTTTGGCGCGGTTGGCGGCTTCGGCCTTTTCCTTGGCCGTTGCCAAGTCGCCGGTCATCGCCCTGGCCATCGACACCGCACGCGATCGGCCAATGCCCAAAAGCCAAACCGTGGCGGCCGCCAGAACGCTGAGCATCACCCCCACCAGCGCGGTCATCACCGCTGCCGCGTAGTCGATGCCCGCCTCGAACTGTGGCGAACTGCGCGTGACCACGGTCCACGTGCGCCCACCCACCATGATCGGCGTGTGGTCGGCGAACATGGCCGACCGCTGGGCGTAACTGGATTCGTTCGATTCGTAGAGCAGGGCCGTGTCGACGAGATGGGCACCGTCGTAGATCTTGACTTCGAGGCCGTGGTCGATGCTCTCGATCGCGCCGATCATGGCGTCGTCAAGGAGGATCGGCGCGTAGGCGAGTCCGATCAGGGCGGCCTTGCGTTGTTCGGCCGTCGCCGGGGTGCGGCCGTTCTCGAACACCGGGACGTAGTACAAAAACCCGGGACGAAACTTCTCGGCCTGCACGAGCGTGATGCGACCGGAAATCGTGGGCCGACCTGTGCGGACTGCCTCCTCCGCCGCCGTGCGCCGGTTCCGTTCCGACCCGACGTCCAATCCCAATGCCGCGCGATTGGCACTGAGCGGATAGATGTGCTGGATGATGTACAGGTCGTCGTGCCCCGGGCTGAGCACGTCGCCTTCGATCAGATTGCCCCGGTGTGCTTCGAAAGTTGGTGCCGCGTCCGCACGCTCGGCTTCGACAAACGCATCGAGGTCTTCACGGTCGACACGGATGATGAACCCGATCCCCAGCGCCCCGGGAAACTCCGCCGCCATGTCACGCGTTCGGACAAACGTCTTGAACTCGTGCCGTTCGACCGACCGGCTCGCGGCGTAGAGTCCTCGCACGCCGCGGAGACCGTAGACCGGCTGGTTCACACGCCGTTGCGTCTCGCGGGAGATGCGCTCGGTGAGCCGGTCGAAGTCAGCGGCGGCGGTGCGACGGATGCTCGCGGTCGATTGGAACGTGAGCATCACCGTTGCCGTGAGGCAGAGCGTGAGCGTCGCAAGAACCGCGAGGTACACCGGGCGTGCCTTGGCGACGTGGCCACGGACCCGGTCGCGATACTCGGGCGTGGAGTCGACAAGGTTGACCCGTAGCACCAGTTGGAACCCGATCGCGATCGCTGTCACGAGCATCGCGGTGTGGACCGCCATGGTCGAGAAGAGCAGCTTGTCCCACAGCCGTGCCGCGTTGACGAAGAAGGCGAGCGTTGCCAGCAGACCCGAGAGGCCCGCGATCGCGATTGCGGCTTGCGCCGTTCTTCGCCAGTGCAAAAGGCCCGCAACCAGGCCGCTCCCCAGGAGGGTGAGTGACCAAGCCGTTGCCGCGGACATTCGGCCGGCCGCGAGACCCGCCTGCGTCGATGCGGCGTCGTTAGCAATGAGCGTGTCGATGCCAAGGTCGATCGCGAAGATGATCTCGACGAGCGTGGCCGTCCCTAGCAGCACCGCGCCTGATGCCAGAGCCATCGCGACCGTGCGTCGGCAATGAACGCCGGCATGCGAAAGACACGTCGCGCACAACCCGGCGAAGCACAGCAGCGTCAACCCCAACGCCGTGTTCGCCTTCATGCTCGGCAGCCCGACCACGAGGCTGCGCACCTGCGCCAGTCCGGTCGGCCACGCGAGCAGCACCACCAGCGACACGATCGCCCCCAGCCCGAGCACGATCCGCGCCGCGATCACCCGCGAAGCGACATCGTCGGCACCAAGCCGAGCCGGCCCGGACTTCTGTCCGCTATGTCCGAGCAGATATGGCATTCAAAGTCCCAACGCGGCCCTGTCCCCGGGTGACACACGAACACTCCGTCTCACCAACCGCGCATCGGCCATCCGGGCCGCTTGCTTGACGAAGCAGCACGCCAAATCTGCCCTCACGCGGTGCCGCAACTAGAAAGTCGGAACACAATCGGGCGATCGCCGAGACAACGTCGTCTGGTGTTCGTTAGCGACGTCGCCCGCCTCGGGCGGCCTTTTCCCGCCAATAGGTCTCGTCGCCGGGCTGCATGCCCTCGATCACGGCCATTATGCCCTCGAAGAAGCGGTAGGCGGTAGTGTGCCTCGTCGAAAATCGGCAAGACGGACAGCGACGTTTATGGCTCGAATCTACTTTTGCGCCATGGTGTTCCTGCCGGTCAAAGAACTCCGAGTTGACCTGTTACAGAGAAATGCTTACATTTGTTGGCATGAGCACCAAAGACCGCATCCTGTGTGCGTTGCTTGCCAGCGGTGAAATGTTCGGGCGGGAAATTCGCGATGCTGCTCAGCAGGTGGGCGGGCGAATCCCACTTGGAACGCTTTATGTAACGCTCGACCGACTTGTTGAGGCCGGGCTCGTGGACTTTCGTGAGGGCGATCCGATCCCCGGAAAGGGCGGCAATCGACGAAAGTACTTTTGGTTGACCGGGTCGGGGGTGGCTGCCGCCACAGCAATCGTTGAGGAGCTTCGCCACTGGCAGGGAGGAGGACTGGGTTATGCGTAGGCCAGAACTACACCCTTGGGAGTTGGCGTGTCTTCGAGCGTTTGCGAAGCTATTCGCGATTGCTGTTGGACATCTCAAACGGCTCTTTCCGTGGCAGGTCGAGAGAGCTCGCCGCGTCGTTGATCGAGCTGTCGCGAATGCATCTGTCGGGCCTTCGGGTGGCTTGCACATTGATCTTGACCTCGGTCCGCTGTGCGTCTTCAAGTCGCAACAGGAGGATCTGGATCGCGTAATCGCCGAATTGACCGATGCACACGATGGGGTGCGGGGAATTAGTTCCGGGTTGCAATGGGTTAAGCCTGACGATGACCTGACCAATCTCGCGGTTCGTCTCCAAATCACCGAAGCATTCCGGCAAGACCTTGTGGCCTTAATCAGGACACCGAAGGCACTCTTCAGTAAGTGCGTCGAGGTTTTCGTCAAGTTGCAACGACAGCCCGTTTCGACGCAGCTCAGGCATTTGGCCAAACTGTTGCCGAAGAAGCACCGCGAATCGCTGGTCTGTGATCTGATGGACGACCTCGACGAGCTTGAATCTGCAGGTTCGAGTCGGTGGTGGCAGTGGTGTGTGGCCGTTTCGCAGGTCCTCTTCGCGGCCTTGCGAATTGGAGTTATCGCGGCTTTGGCCAAGTGGGCCTTTGGGGTGATTCGCGAGATGTTTCGTTTTCCTGGCTCGTAGCAGGCGCGTCCCGCGTAATCCCAGATGGTCCCGTGCAATTCCGGGCGCTTGGTTACAAACTGGCGGGGGCGAAAATCGAGAAAATGAAGCGGAGAGGGGGGGATTCGAACCCCCGTGACCCTGACGGGTCAACCGGTTTTCGAAACCGGCGCGTTCAGCCGCTCCGCCACCTCTCCGGTCGGCCGGCGGGGTGCCGACCTCAGTGACCCCAACGGGATTCGAACCCGTGTCGCCAGGATGAAAACCTGGTGTCCTAGGCCTGACTAGACGATGGGGCCTGCGTGCCGGATTACTTCGTGCCCCGGCTGCGGCGATGTTTTAGGCCGGCGATCGGCGGATTTCAATCGGCTTTCGAATCACGCGGCACCAGAAAGCTCAGGTGATGGTTGCAGTGCACGAAGTGCAGCGCGTTCCACGTCGACTTGTCGAGCTTGCCGAAGAGCGGGCTGGGGTGGAGCTTGTCGGTGTGGGTGGTCCAGCGGGCGTGGGTCTGCTTGAGCCGGGCGACTTGTTCGTCGTCGTCGCAGGTGTCGGGCGGCATGAAGGATTTGGGTCCGTTGATGCCGCTGGGCATGCCCTCGCTGAGCCACTTGGGAAGCCAGGTCCGGCGCAGGATCGGCCGGATCGGCCAGGTCGGGAAAAAGCCGAACCCGTCCATGACTTTCTCCGGCACCATCGCGAGGTGCGCACAGATCTTCCCGAGCGGCCATTGCCCGCGTTGGTCGTAACCCGCTTCGCGCAGGTGATCGATATCGGCCTCGATCTGCTCGATGCTGGTGAATTCGAGTTTGCGACGCTCGGCGGTGTCTGCGGTCATTGGGGCGTCCTTTCGAAAGCGATGATAACGACCACACTCGACACGGAACGGCGAGTTGCGGCGTTTCGTGCCTCTTCGCGATCATGCCTGTGGTTCGGCCGTTTGTCGAAAGTCGCCTTCTCGCCACATCTCGCGAGCTTGGATCAACGGCTGACGGAACGCGATCGCGGCGCGGACCATGAGGTAGATCGACCAGCACCACACAGTGGTGACAAACACGATCGCCAGCAGCCACGGGTACACCGTCCAATGCCGATGAATCGTCGGCGGGAAAATGTGGAAGAGCGTCACGATCAGCGGCACTGCAAATGCCGACGCGACGATCCATCCCATCCATGGCATATCGCCGGCGAGCAACGGGGCCGGGGCGCGTCGTGCCAAGACCGCGAGCCGACGAAACAGCGCGATGGCAACAACGCCACCCAAAGCGGCGAGCACGCCGGTCACGACGGACATCGTTGCAATCGACCCGCTGAACCGAAGGACGTAGTAAGCGATTATCGGTCCGGCTGCGGCGATCACCATCCACAACGCAAGCAGTCGCAGCGTCAGATCCCCGTCCGGTCGCCCCGGCCCCGTTGGCCTGCTGAGCAGCCACATGCCCGACAGGAACAAGGCAGCACTGGGCAACAACGCAACCGACAGCCCGATCGCCATCGTCCACTCGTCGGTAAAGTTCAGCGAGAACGTTGAGAAGGTCACCACCACGATCGGTAGCATCAGAACGGAAAGCCCGATGAGTGCCGCACCGATCACCAATCCTTTCAACCAGGCTGGCCGGCCGTTGCGGAGTTCATCGGACGGCAATCGACTCAATCCCACGAGCAGCCCGCATTCCGGGCAAGGCTGACGATCCGCAAGCGTGGCGAGGTTATAGCCGCACCGGATGCATCGGTCGGTTTGGGCTGACGACGTGTCGTCCACTTTTGCCTGCACGCACGCCGCCGTATCGTGTTTCAACTCCATGCGCATCGTCCACATCATCACGCGTTTGATCGTCGGCGGGGCGCAGGAAAACACGTTGCTTTCGTGCGAGGGTCAGCACGCGGCGGGGCATGACGTCACGCTGATCACCGGGCCGAGCGTCGGGCCGGAGGGATCGCTGGTCGAGCGGGCCAACGCGGCGGGGTACGAGGTCGTGGTCGAGCCGACGTTGGTGCGTGCGCTACGGCCGGTGACGGACTGGCGTGCGGTGGGGCGGCTGCGGTCGCTCATCCGCGAACGCAAACCCGACGTGGTGCACACGCATTCGAGCAAGGCCGGCATCCTCGGCCGTTATGCGGCCCACAAGGAGAACGTCCCCGCCATCGTTCACACGATCCACGGCCTGGCGTTCACGGCATCGACATCGAAGTTCGTGAACACCGGTTACGTCCACGCCGAGAGACGCGCCGCCCGCTGGTGCCACAAGATCGTCTGCGTCGCCGACGCGATGGCCAAACAGTCGCTGGCCCGCAACATCGGTCAGCCCGACCAATATGTCACCGTCCACAGCGGCATGGATGTCGAGCCGTTCCTCGACCCGCCGGTGCCGCGTGCCGACGTGCGGCAACAACTCGGCCTCGCCGATGATCACGTCGCGGTCGGCACCATCGCACGGTTGTTCGACCTCAAGGGCCACGAGGATCTCATCGCCCATGCACCGCGACTCTGCGAGCAGTTCCCGAACCTGCGATTCGTGTGGATCGGCGACGGCAGTCTGCGTGGCAGTTTCGAGCGGCAAATCGCTGGCGCGGAATTGACCGATCGGTTCATCTTCACCGGGCTCGTGCCGCCCAGCGAGATTCCGCAGTTGGTCAACGCGTTGGACATCGTCGCCCACCCGTCACGCCGCGAAGGCTTAGCACGGGCGTTGCCGCAGGGGGCGCTGGCGGGTTGTCCGGTGGTGACCTACGACATCGACGGCAACGCCGAGGCGTTGATCGAAGGCGAGACGGGCTGGGCGGTGGCACCGTTCGATACGTCGGTGTTCGCCGACCGAATCGTCGAACTGGCCGGCGACGCGCCATTGCGGCGCCGCATGGGCGAGGCCGGCCGGGCGTTTTGCCGGGAGACGTTCAGCACACAGGCCATGGTCGATGGGCTCGAGGACGTCTACCGGTCGCTCGTGCCTACGCCGCTGCCCGGGTCGGCGATGGTGTCGTGACCGTGCCGACCATCGTGGCCAGCTCGGCGACGACCGTGTCGAGTTTCTCCGCTTGATGACTCAACTCCTTTGCGGCCGTGGATGACTCTTCGGCGACGGCCGCGTTTTGCTGGGTCACCTGGTTCATCTCTTCGATCGCCGTGTTGGTCTGCGTCACGCTTGTGGCTTGGCCGGTGGTCGCGTCGGCGACTTCGCCGAGGAGTGACGTGAGGGTTTCGACATCGGCGTTGATTTCGCCGATGGCTTCGGCGGCGCGGCGTGCGCGTTCGACACCCTGATCGGCGGCGGCGTTGCTTTGCAGAAGCAGTTGCTCGGTTTCCTTTGCGGCGTCCGAGGCTTGCGTTGCCAGGGATCGAACTTCCTCGGCGACGACGGCAAACCCCTTGCCCGCTTCGCCGGCGCGAGCCGCTTCGACCGCCGCGTTGAGCGCGAGCAGGTTGGTCTGCTGGGCGATCGACTCGATGCGGGTGATGATCTCGCCGGTCGCGTCGGCCTGCTGTTTGATCTGGTTGATCGTCTGATCCAATTCACGCATCGAGTCGGCCCCGGCGGTGGCGGCGGACCGGCTCTTGCTGGCCAAGTCGTTGGCGGATTGGGTGCGGGTGCCGTTGTCGCGGGCGGTGCTGTCGATCTCGGCTACCGCCGAGCCGGTCTCCTCCAACGCGGCCGCCTGTTCGGTCGTGCCCTGGGCAAGCGCCTCGCTGCTCGCGGCGATCTGCCCGCTGGCGACACGGGTGCGGGTCGAGGCATCAGTCAATGCTGACACAACGCGTCCGATCGGCTTCATGATCAAGGCCCGGTTGAGCCACCAGATGCCGGCTGCGACGAACAGGAACACCGGCCCCATCCACAGCAGTGCCCTTGTAAACCCGGCGGCGACGACGCTGTCGACGCGATCCATGTCCGCACGCAAAACGAACGCGCCGCGCATGTCGCCGACTTCCCAGCCTTCCATTTCGAAACCGAGCACGTCCCTGCCGTCGCCGGTGCGGCTGGTGGCCGGATCGCCGTGACAGGCGAGGCAGTCCTGGGTCAGGTGGATCGGCCGGGCGTAGACCATCTGGTTGGCTTCTTCGTCAATACGGAAGTAGTCCTCGGCCCCGGTTTCACGCAGCTGGTTCAGAATGGCCGCTTCGTCGTCGGTCGGCTCGTTGTCGGGGTTGCGTGGCTGGAACTTGGGCACGCGGAAGTCGTAGCCTTCCTCCTCGGCAAGCGCCGCGATGCTCTGCCAGGCGGCGACGATCGGCACGGTTTTGTACAGCTGCGTCTCGCGCAACGGCACGCCGGCGTCGACTTCCTTGATGAGTTTCTGCCGATCGAACACATCGTTCTCTTGCAGTTCGCTCATGGCCTCGCGGACGTTTTCCGCTTCGAGCACCGCGCCGCGCATCGCGTCACGGGTCAGCTCGATGCCCTGATCGCGGATGACCGAGCGTTGCACGAAAAGCCCGACGACGACGGTTGCCGCGATCGCCCCGACCCCTGCCAGCCACATTTTGATACCCAGATGCATGTAAATGTGATCGGTCGGTCACATATTCGCCTTTTGCGGCGATTCAAATCCGACGGGCACCTGCGGCAAATGACCGCAGCGGCCGATGGCCGCACGGGCGTTGCATTCAATAGACTATCGGCGGCAAAAAATGCCGATTCCTGAATCATGCGTGTCCATAACTGCCTGCTGCTCACGATGCTGGTCTGCACCTTGTCCCTTCTTTCACAAGGGGCATGGGCGCAGACATCCAACGGGTCAACGTCCGACCGATCGGCGTTCATGGAGGCGGTCGACGTGGGGCCGGTCAAGTTGTTGAGCGTCCAAGACCGGCAGACGATCAAGACGTTCGACACGTTTGCCCGCGGACGGATCGCCGAGATCACCGGCAAGCGGCGTATTGATGGCCGGGAGCCGGTCTTCACCGTGCTCGACATGGCCTACCGCCCGGACCTGTACTCCGGACGCAACCTGATCAAGGTCAAGCACCTGCCGCTCCGACTGGAGTTGGCCGAGTTGCCGTTCCTTACCACCGAGGAAGCCGATCGGTTGCGCCAGGAAGGCACGATCTCGCTTTTGTTTTTCATCCGCTCCGAGGTGCAGGATTACCTCGAAGCACAGCAGGCATCGGCGATGCACAAGGCCGACGCGATCAACAAGCTCGGTTTCCAGGCCGCGATGCTCGACGAACTGTTGGGAGCAAAAGAGTTCCGCGACCGGGACATCTTCCCGCCGGTCGCGCTGATCCCGCCGGCGACCGAAGATGACCAAATCTGGAAACGGCAGGGCGACGTGGTGGGCAACGTGCCGTTGATGGTCGGTGCCCGTGCCGAGGCCGGGCTGAGTTCCCCCGACCCACTGCCCGGCTACGACGGTCAACGCCTGCAAAATCTCGTGCTCCCCACGCTCGAGTTGCTCACCGGCTGGAACCAGGAGAACGCGACGCAGGTCAACGGTGCCTTGGCGGAGATCGCGCAGGTCGTGCCGGGGATCGTTCCCGAACGCTACCCGGCTGAATCCAAACGCAAAGCCGAACTGCTCTACAACCGCTACGGCACGTCGCTGGGCATGATCCTCGGCTCGGCGCTGTACATCGGCGCGACGGTGTTCCTGCTGATGGCCGCGCGCGTACTCGGGCCCAAGCTACGCATCGTCGGACTCACGATGTTCATCGCGGCGTTCCTGCTCCACACCGCCGCGATCGGTATTCGCTGGTGGCTTGTCGAAAAGTCGCACGGCGACTGGTTCCACGCCATTCCCATCAAGAATCAGTTCGAGTCCGTCATGTTCAGCGCGTGGTTCGGCGCACTCATCGGGCTGATCCTCGAGTTCTGGAAGGGCAAGGGCCTTTTCGCCGCCGCGGCCGGGTTCGTCGGGGCGCTCTCGCTCACGGCCTTGTTCACCGTGCCGTTTGTCTTCAACTTCGAGATCGGCGGGCAGATCAGCCAGGTTCAGGGTGTGCTCATGTCCTACTGGCTCTACATCCACGTCACCATCGTCTGCGCGAGTTACGCTCTGATCGGGATGAGCTTCGCGATGGGTGTGGCGTGGCTATTCGGCAGGTTCGTGTTGGGCCGCACGCTTCCGCAGTTGGCCGCGCTGGACCAGTGCCACATCACCGTCATGCAGCTGGCGTTCTGGATGCTGGGCATCGGGATCATCTTCGGTGCCGTCTGGGCCGACATGTCCTGGGGCCGCCCGTGGGGTTGGGACCCGAAAGAGACCTTCGCCCTGGTGACGTGGATCGTTTACTTGATGATCGTCCACGTCCGTATCATCACACCGAAGAAAGCGTTGTGGACGAGCGTGCTGGCGATCATCGGCTTCGCGATCATGCTCTTCAACTGGATCGGCGTGAACTACTTCATGGTCGGGCTCCATAGTTACGCTTGAAGGATTTTCGCGTGCCGCGCCGATATCTGCCCAAGCGATGCAGCTTGCGCAGATTGACAGTGACGGTTGTTCGATGGCGGCACCGGGGGCCGGGTGGCTTTGGTGTGTGCATGGGATGGGCGTCGAGGTCGATTGCGCGGTGCCGGGGTTGCGCGAGGCCGCGTTGACGTTTGCCGAGTGGGCCGAGCCGGCGTTGCCGCCGGGGATGTCGATCATACGCGGCGAGGTGTTGCCCTACGACGCGGACAAGGTTGCGACCCACCTGAGCACCAACGCCAAGCCTGTCGCCGACGCGGTCGGGTTTGCCGAGCTCTGGCAGGACCCGGCCATGCCCGGCATCTATTGGTCCATCGACGAACGCTGGGGCCTGGGCGAAATCAACTTGCCCAAGCGAACGTGGCGTTCATGGGTGCTCGACCATGCGGCCGAGAACAGCGCCGACCTGCCCCGGCTCATGGAACAAGGGGTGCTGCAGCCGATGGCACAACTCCTCCGCACGCGCGGGCTGCACCTGATGCCGGCGGCTTCGCTCGCGGTCGGTGGCTGGTCATTGCTATTGGTCTGCCCGTTCAACATTCAGCCCGAGATCGCTCGGCTCGTGGATGACGGCTTTGACGTGATCGGGCAACGCTGGACCGCGCTGCGTGAGGAGGACGGCGCCGTCGCGTTGCTCGGCACCCCGGCCCCGGTCGAGATGAGCCGATCCCCCCGGCCAATGCGGATGCACCAGCCGACCGACGGCCCGCCTTGGTCGACGCTGCCCGCGAACCGGGTGCATCACGCGTTCGCCGACGCGGTGATCGTCATCGACGCCGGCCGACGCGGTGGGTGCGAGATCTCTCCGGTCTCGGCCATGGACGCGGCCAACACGATCCGCAACGCCTGGCCACTGCCGCCGTTGGACCCGCACCGCCATGCCCCGACGCTTGCGGCGAAGCTGGCCGAGTGCTGTAACGTGTTCCGCGTGGAGTTGAGCCGGGAGCCTTTGGAGTTCGTCGGGCTAATCGATCTGATCCGCCCGAGTAGCGCGGTCCGCCGCGCGGCGTGAGTTTCGCAAATGAACTCAGCAGCCGGGCGATTACATCGCCCTGGCCGCGATCCGCTTCGCATGCACGAAACGTTTCGTCGACACGAGCGTCTCCGCGGCCAGGGCGACGTAGTCGCCCGGCTGCTGGAAACCGCATCCGATTCGACTCACATACTGGTACGATCCGTGTCTCACCGGCTGACCCTGGAGGCACCATGATCCGCACGCTCGTCGCCGTCGTTGCACTGCTGCTCACCACCGCCGCACTCGCCCAGCAGAACCCGCTCGACACGCGGCCGGCCAACCCGCTGGACCGCTCGGGCGCGACGACCGAGGCTGGCTGGTCGACGTACCAGCATCCGACCGGTTTGATCGTGGCTCACCCGGATACCTGGACGGTGCAGCAGACGCCCGAGGTGTTGTTGCTCCAGCCGGCGGACGCGCGGCCCGAGCGGGAGATGTTCGTGCTCTCATGGCTGCCGCAGGCGATGCCGCTCGGTACGCCGCAGACGCTGGCGGCGATCGATGCCCAGATACTGCAGTTCGCCGCTGACGCCCGCCGCACCGACACCCGCCCGATCACCACCGGCCTCGGTCCCGCACAACGCCTCCGCTACACCGGCACCGGCCCGACCAACCAGCCCGGCGTCGTGCTCGTCTACTACATCCCCCACGAGAACGGCGTGCTCATGCTCGTCGCGGGCATGAGCACGGACCTCGAAGCACAACGCGCACCGGTCACCGACGCGATCTTCCAACGCCTCAGCGTCGGCGAGCGGCCCGCCCAACAGCCGCTCTCCGACAAGGTCGATCCTAACCTCGTCGGCTCCTATCGCACCGGCACCACCTTCCACGACCCCGGCGTCGGCGGCAGCGTCGATGTCTACGTCCACCTCCGCCCCGACGGCTCCGCCGTCCGCAACACCAACTCGACCTTCTACATGCAACAAAAGGACGACGACGGCAACATCACCGGCGGCGTCGACAGCATCGGCCAGAACAACAATCAAGGCCAATGGACCGCCGACGGCACCACCGTCACCGTCCGCTGGGACAACGGCGAGACCCTCCACGCCCGCTACAAAGTCTTCAGCAACGGCGTCGAGGTCTACCTCGCTAACGGCGAGAAGCTGCTGCTGGAGAAGGTCGGCGGGTGAAGCGTTCAGCGCGGTTCGCTGACGGGTTGAACTTCGAAACCGCGGACTTGTTGGGCTGCCAGCGCCGGGGTACGGGTCCAGCCGATCAGGCGTTCGGCGAACTCGTTCATCCGCCGGGCGCGGCCGATTTTGGTGACGTAGTTGCTTGGGTAGAACTTCAGACGCCGCTCCTTGCCCGCGCCATCGCGGAAGACCAACACCGCCGGTCGCGCACCGAAGAGTGCGGCGACGTCGATTTTCTGGGCATCACGCTCCACGCCCTGGACGGCATGTAAGTGGATGTCGAACCGTCGGCTATCGCCGACGAAATGAAGCATTTCGTCGGTGAGCCAGATCATGCCGAAGTCCTGCTCGACGGTGCGGGGCCAGCGTTTGAGTTTGACGTCCGGATCCGCGATGGACATACCAATGCCTTCGCGAATGGCGGTGGGTGAGATGTGCAACGCGCGAAACCGTCGGCGGAAAACAATCACGCCCAGCGGATACCAGATGTCGACCATGATCAGCAGCAACTGAAAGGCGATGAACCAGACGAAGGTCAACGGGGCACCGACCAACACCGCAGGCACGCCGAGCCGCAGAAGTGGTGGCTGAGCCGCGGCCGTCAGCAGGATCGACAGGCCACAACCGCCCAAAACCATGACGGCGAGGTTGCTCAGGTACGAACGCAGTACCAGCCGGTAAAACACCGGCCGCGCATAGTTGAGAATGAACGCGCCGCTGAGCGTGGTGACGCCCCAGATCAGTCCCGCGAGCGTCAAGAACGGAATGGCGATGAGAAGTGCCACGTTCATCGCCAGCGGCACGAGTGCCGGACCCGCCGGTGTGAGGGCGGGGTCTTCAGGGGCGAAAAGCCACTTCGCGCCGAGCAGCCCCAACGTGATGCTCCCGCCCATGACGATGACGAGTTGGGCGACCATCCACACTCGTCGCGCCGTTGAAAGCGGCTTCACGTCGGACTCTTCGGCGCTATTGCTCATCGCACATCCCGACCAACGGATCGTCAGTCGCCGAAGTACACCACCGCGCCGCTTTGGATCGGGGTGGGGGGCAGGTCTTTCGTCTTGGTCTCCTCGACGTCGACGGCGAAGAGGGGGCTGATCTCCAGTGTCGCGTCGGGTTCGCCATTCGCTTCGGGGACTTCGACGCCGGCGGTGCGTAGCCAGCGGGCGGCGCGGCGGATCTGGTCGCGGCGGCTGGTGGCGGGACTGTCGTTGCCCTCTGCGTTCTTCACCGGGCTGAATTCTTCCTCGCGGGACGTCTCCAGCACGATCGCGGTCTCGGCCAGCGGGATCGCGTCGAAGACGAACTGTTCGAGCTTCACGGCATTGGGCGTCTGCGGGTCGGGGTCGCCGACGTGCGGGACTTTCTTGTCGGCCCGGTGCCAGATCAGGTCGAGCCGGCCCGACGCGGTGAGGCGTTCGATGAAGTCGACCCGCAGGGCGTGGATCGCGATAGAGCCGGCGTTGAACTTCAGGCTGCCGTCGGCGTTGGTCTGCTCGGCCAACTCGTCGGGCAGGTCGGAGTACTCGATGACCGCGAGCTTGCCGTCGGCGACGCAGAAGTTGCCGACCTTTTCCTTCGCGAACGCCTTGGCCAGTCCCTTGCTCGACATCTCGCTGCCGGTGGTCGCGTGAAGGCCCAGGAACAGCGGGTCGATGCAGTGGACCATGGGGTTGTCGACCTGGAAGTAGGACAGGTGCTCGATGCCGCGTGACTTCATGTCCGCGAGCGCGCCGGACTTGTGCAGGGCCATGAGCGAGCCGCCGTGGCCGTCAGGGCTCAGCGCGAGCGAATCGTCGGAGGCGAGCAGCATTTTCCCGTCTGTGCCGAAGGCGGGCATCATGCCCTGCTGGAAGAAGACGACGTCGCCGGCGGGGTAGCCGAAGTGGTTGTGCTTCTCGAAGAACGCCCGCGTCGGTGCGTCGTTGACGCTGGAGGTCATGATGTACCACGGGATGCTTTTGCCCGCGTGCTTCGAGTGGGCGAGCAGTTGTTCGGCGAAGACCTGGAAGAGCGGCTTGTTCTTGATGGGGGTGACGGGGTACTCGCCCTTGGGGCCGTCGTAGCCGAGGCGCGTGCCTTGGCCGCCGGCGACGAGGAACGCCGCGACCTTGCCGTCCTTGAGCAGTTGCTTCCCGACACGTTCGGCCTCGGCGTACTCGGCCTCACGACTGGCGTCCGGCACGCGCGGATACGTTTGCACCGGCTCGATCTTCGCCGGCAGGTGCAGCTCCGGCTTGTTCACCACATGCGACGCGGCCAACTCCGCGAGCAGGCCCAGGTCCAGCGGCGCAAGCTGCTCCGCCACGCCCGGCTTGCCGACGAGGTGACCTTGTCCGATGTCGTTGAGTTTGGCGTCGAGGCTCATGGCGAGCATGGTGCCCGCGAGATGGCCCGACGCAAGTGGGTCACGCGGCTTTGCGGACGGACTTCACACGTTTTTGGCGTTTGGCGAAGCGGGCGGCCGCTTCCTCGAAGCGCCGGCCGGCGTCGGAGCGGACCTTGCTCGTGGCCGAGAAGCCGCCGAGCAGATCGAACGCCAGTTGCTTGAGCCGAAGGGCGTCGCGACAAAGTTTCTCTTTGACCGTCGGTGGCGCGGGCGGCAAGGGGTTGCGTTCGATGCGCGGCTCATGGCCGATCAACGCCGCGTGAATCGCCACGCACTTGTGGCGTACATCCTCCGGCGGCGCGGCGTCCTGGTTCGGCGTCTGGGCGTCGTCGCTCACCGATCTGGTATCGGCGTGGTTGGTGTTCGCACGCCAGTTCTCGTGGATCGGCGTCCAGGACACATCCGCCGGCGCATGAAAACCCACGCTCGACGCGTGGGTTTCGGGGATGGGCAGAGCCGGGATCGAACCGGCGACACTGCGATTTTCAGTCGCATGCTCTACCAACTGAGCTACCTGCCCGGGACGGGTACGTTAGGCAGGTGCGAGGGCAAGGAACAAGTCCGAGTGACGAATTCCCGAATGACGAATGAATGAACAAATCCGAAGACCCCTTTATGGTCATTCGGCATTCGGATTTCTTTCGTCATTCGGGAACTCGTCATTCGTCATTTCCCACCACCAACACCCCCGCGAACCCTTTGTCCCGCATGCCATCGACCGGGCCGGCCCAGGTGGCGGTTTGGCCGGTCTCGTGACGGTGCTGGGCGAAGTTGAACTTGTACATGACCGGGCGGACCGGGTTGCCGCGTTCGTCGAAGCGGCCTTCGAGCTCCAACGCCGTCAGCGGGATCGCCAACTCGCCACGCCAGACGTTGTCGACGAGCGTGGACTGGAATCGCGTGTTGGACTCGAACGGCTGCCAAGGCACGCGGAAACGCTTGGGGTCGCGCCGCCGCTCGGCCCAGACCACGCCGGTCGGCTTCACGTTCAGCAACATCAGCGGCCCGACGCTGCCGTCCTCGTACACCGCTTGGATCAGCAGCTGCGCCACGTCCTCGCCCCATGCCCGGCCGGTGTCGATCTCGATGACGTTGCCCGCCCGGCTCGCCGCATCGCTCGCGCCTTCGAGGCGGAACGCGACGTACAGGTTGTCCTCGGTGTAGCCGGCGTGCAGCGACGTTTCGGTCGGGGCGCGGATCAGGCGGTAGTCCTGCACGCTGGGCCGATCGAACATCGCGACCAGCGGGCCAGCGTGGATCTGATCGGCCGGCAGCCAGTCGGCGAGTTCGCCGTCGAGCACGATCCCGCCCGGCAACCGGTCGATCGTGACGGCGGGCAGGCGCATGGCGACTTCGGTCTCGGCCTGGGTGAAGCCCTGCACGAACTCGACGGACGCGAGGTGATCGGCGGGTCGGCCACGCGGCCGGGTCTGTGTCGGGTCGACCGTCGCGGCCAGCGGGAATCGCTCGACTTGGTACACGCCCAACTCCGGCACGATCCGCGGCCGGGGCTGCACTGTCCAGCCGAACGGCGCGTCGGTCCAGCGCAGTTCGTTGGCCTCGGGGGTCGTGTCGGACGCGTTGTACAGGTCGGTGCCGAGCCGAAGGCGGACTTGATTGGCGTTGATGTAAGTCCAGTCGGCGGTGCGTGGCATAATGAACGGCCGCTCGCGTGGGACCATCCAAAGGAACTGCCTCCGCTCAAGCTCGGTGCGGGCCCGCCGGTCGGGTGGCTGGCCGGGGCGGTTGAGCAGGATCATCTCCGAGACCAGCTGCAACGCCTCGTCCCAGGCGTCGGCGTCGGCGGTGCCGGACATCAGCGTGTATGCCGCGTCGGGGCTTTGTAGCGGTTGGATTTCGACCGGCTTGGCAAGCAGGTTGGCAAGGAGGCGGGCGTTGAGCACCTCGCCGCGCTCTTGGGCGAGCACGAGGTACTCGTAGTCCTGCTGCGCCCGGCGGAGCCATTTCATATGAACGCTGGGCACGGGGCCGTCGAGGCCGAACCACTCGCCGGGGTAGAACCAGATCAAGCGTGACGGATCGGCCGGCTGGTTGGCGGCGGTGTCGGGCATCGTCTCGCCGAAGTCGACCAGCGTCGCCCCGCGGGAAAAGGCCAACCACGCCCAGACGCGCACATCTTCCTGCGTCCCGCCGGCCCCGACGAACGGCACCAAACCGGGCACGTCCGTCGCCAGCCAGCCGGACGGCCGCTTGAACTCTCCGGGCCAGCGATCCGCGGGGAGGCCGCTCACCAGACCTCGTGACACCGCCAGCAGTCGGTCCGACTCCTGCGGCGGCGTGAGCTCCGGGCCCAACGCGATCTGCTCGGCTTCCAGCGGCAGTTGCACGATGACACGTGGGTGCGCCCGGATCAGGTCGCCCGCCTCGGCCGAGAGACTCACGAACTCACGTGCCGGCACCGGCATTTGCTGGCGGATCACCGCGGGGCTGCGCTCCAGCCAGTTCTGGGCGTCGAAGAAGTTGGCCGCGACATTCCAGTACTGCAACCGATCGTTTACCGGGTACCGCGCCAGCCCGGTCACGTCCGGCAACGGCCAGTGTGGCAGCGGCACTCGATCCTCGAACTGCTCGCCGGTCAGCCAGGGCTCGACGACGCTCTGGTACTGTGTCCATGTCACGGTCGGCGGATCGCCCGGACGCCATTTCACCGTTGGCTCCAGGTCCGGCACGTACGCGCTGAGCCGATGTTCGTGGGCAAGTTTGATCAGCCCGTCGAGGACTTCCAGGGCCGGAACACTGCGGGGATTGTCGCGTTCGAGCAGGCGGGGGTTGCTCGTCTCGAACCGGTCGCGGTAGACCTTGCGGAGCGGCCCCCAGCCGATCGGACCGGCCACGCGCAGATTCCGCTGATCGGGCAGGTTGAAGTCCAACACCTCGATGCTCAGCGGCACCCCCGAGCCGGGCACGACTCGGCCGCGATCGTCGATGACGTCGATGGAGCCGTTGTAAATCCCGGCCGGCTGGGTCGGCGGGACGATCACGTCGAGCCATGCCCAGCCGCTGGTGCCGGTCACGGTCGGCAGGACGCCCATCACGGCGGTGTCGGCCGTTACGTTTTGCCACGGCAGCAGGGCGCGGGGCAGGCGGTCGGGCGCGTTGGCGGCGGTCTCGCCGGTGTGTCGGACGTAGCCCGCTCGCCGCAGGTCGACCGGCACCTCCGCCACGGCGTATCCCTGTAGTGCTTCGGCAGGCAGGGGGGTACCGTCGGCGAGGACGGGGATCGTCACCCGCAGCCGGGCTTGTCCGCCGGGGAGGTTGTCCAGCCGTAAGGGAATGCCGAGTGCCTCGTTGCGGGCCGCAGCGCGGGTGATGGTGGCTTCTGCGAGCATGGGCCGGTCATCGGACGTGCCGATGGGCAAGATTGCAGAGTCCGCTCCGGTGTCTCCCGATTTATCCACATCCGTGCCCTGACCGCAGCCGATCACGACCAATGCCAGGGCGATACCGGCCGTCAATCGGCGCAGAAGTTGGGCATGAGTTTCTTGCAACAAGGTCGGTCCCATAACACTTCTTTTCGGTCGGGAAGGCGGTTTTTCGACGGCGTAAACGCCGATCAGGCCGGCGTGGGGCGGGGTGGGAATGATACGGTGCTTCGGCGTCTCGCGTCGCCAAAGCCACGGTTTGGCATTCGGGTTTTGGTTGGACGGAGAAACTGATTCAAGGTTTTTCGGTTTACGCTTGCAGTCGTTGAAACGGTTCGCTAATGTCACGGCTGCGGCAGGGCACCACGGTCGCGAGGAACGACCCGCCCTGACTGACACGAACCTCGTTTCCTCCTCCGCCAGGCTGCACGGACGACCCTCCGCCGTGCAGCCTCTTTTTTGCGCTCGGTCAGAGAAGGTCGGCGTGTCCGATAAAGCCGAACCGCCGCATGCCTTGGGAGGCGTGCGGCGGTCCGGGTCGGATCGGCATTGACGTTACGACTCGAGTCGGAGGAGTCGGACGGCGTCGACATAGGTGACACCATCGGAGCCGGCGTTGAGCCGGACCGTGACCGGCCCGGCCGGCAGTTCGATGCTGTCGATCAAGTCGAACCCGCCGCCACCGGCGGACTGGTCGATCGTGTACTCGGCCAGAACGTCGCCTTCGCCGTCGAGTACTTCGAGAAGGACATCGCTGGCCCCGTCACCGGTTTGCGGCGATTGGAGGAATAGGGCGAAGGTCCCGGCGGTCGCGATGCTGGTCGAGAAGTCGGCACTGCCGTTGCTGGTCGAAACCGCATCGCCGAAGAGTGCTCCGGCAACGCTGACGTTGGAGAAGACGCCGTTGGTGGCGAAGCTGCCGCCGTCGGCGGTGTCGGTGCCTGTCGCGTTGATGAGGATCTCGCCGGTGCTGAGCGTGGTGACTTGCGCGCGTCCGGCAAACTGGCTCGAGCCGCTGATGTTGAACGATCGGACGCGGGCGAAGAGTGTTTCACCCGGCGCTGCACCGTCGATCTGGGCGGTGGTGGTGTTCTCCGGGGCGATGTAGACGACCTGCTCGCCACTGAACTTGCCGGTCGGGCTGACCTCGATGCGGAAGCCTTCTTCGTTGTCCGAGTTGTCGCGCCAGTTCAGGCGGATGGAGTCGGAATCGACCGGGCGAGCGGTGAGCACGGCGGGCTTGGTCGGCACCGGCTCGGGCGGGCTCAGGAAGACCGTGGTGGTCACGATCTCGCTGGGCACTTCCAGGCGGTCGTAGGCCCGGGCGTAATACGTCACGAAACTGCCTGCGTCGCCGAGATCGGTCAGGTCCTGAGCACGGAACCGGCCGGCCGGATCATCAATGGCGATGAACTGGTCCTGGTTCGGTCCCTTGGACTGAAGACCGGGAATGCCGTTGGTTTCTTCCCAGAAGACGACCTGTACCACCTGGTCGGCGGCCCTGACGTCGACGTCGCCGGTGTTGATGGCTTCGACCTCGATCAGGTCGCCGGCCAGCGCGACCGGGTCGGTCAGCGAGTTCAGGACGTTGATGGCCTGCAGGCGTTCGATGGTCGGGCGGTTGTTGGCCCGGTGAGCGAAGTTGACCTGCTGGATGTCGTCGCCGGCGTTCTCGATCACGGCGAGTTCGACGAAGGGTCGGACCAAGCCGGCGAACGCGCCGGTGCCGACGGTGCCGCCGGTCGGTTGCGTGGTGGCGAAGCCGGACTCGGGCTCGAAGAAATCGGCCGCGCCGTAGTCGACCTCGTAGCCGAGGTCGTTGAACAGACCGACGGTCACACGGCTGACAGGCTCAAGCGAGCCGGACGGCCCGGAGAACGGGCTCATCAACTCGATGCCGAAAACCGACTCACGCCAGTGACTCGCACCGGCGACGTTCTCGGTGGGCACGCCAGCGGAGTTCTCATCGAAGATCGAGTTGTACTCGCGGACGGCGTTTTCGCCGATGAACTGCGGGTTAGGACCGGCCTCGGCGCGACCGAACGCGTTGGTGAAGAACCCGGTCACCAAGTCATTTTCGAACCAGATCTGCTGGCTGAAGCCCAACGCGTGGGCCATCTCGTGAACGGTGGTGCTGAAGAAGTCGTTTTCGTCGGTCAGTGCCAGCGTGTTGAGCTGGAGGTTCCCGACGTAGGGGAGGAAGTTGTCATCCTCGGAGCGGTAGCGGGTGGGCCGTTCCGGGTTGAAGAACGAGTTGTTCAACTCGCCCGGCTGGTAGAAACCGAGCGTGGTGCCACCACCGGAGAAGCCTTCCTGGAAGGTGCGCACTTCGAAGAGAATGTCGTCGACGAAGCCGAAGACCGGGTCGTCAGTGATGTCGGGCAGGTCGCCGACGATGATGGACTCCCAGCGATCCGCGGCGGTCAATACGAGTTGTTGCTGCGTCGGGGTCAGGCCGTTATCGGCGAAGACGATATCGATGTCGAACAAGCCCAGGCGGGAGAGGCCGCCCGAGGGGCCGGGCAGGGTTTGGGCCTGCGTCTCCGGGGGTATCGCGTAAATGTAGTAGTTGCCCGGGTCGAGGTCTTCAAACGTGTACTCGCCCAACTCGTCGGTGACGGTGGAGAGTTCGCCGGGGTCGAGCTGGCGGTCGTTGTCTTCGTCGATGAAGACGGTGACGCCCGGCTGGGCGACTTCGCCGACGTCGAGGACGCCGTTGCCGTTGGGGTCTTCGAAGATGAACCCGCTGACGGACGCGAGGAGCCGGCGCTCTTCGAGGCGCTCCACGGCGGTAAATGCGGCTTTTTGTACGGCGGGCTTGCTTAGGTGGGTCATCGGGCGAGTTCGCATGGTGGAAAAACTACTGGAAAGAAATACAACACACCCTCCGACGCCGCTCAACCCATAACGTTCCGTTTTCCGGCCGGAAATCGCGGGATTGGTCCTCGAAAAGCGTGTCCTTTGATTGTCGTGCAACGGCGGCGTCTGTCAACGATCGCCCCCGCTGGTGCGCGCCGGATCGGTCGCGGCATCTCAAGCTATCCTCCCCCATGAGCGTTTCGCCCCCGCCAGCATCGACGCCATCCCCGCCGCCGACGTTGCCGTCCGACGGATACAACCGGACGGGCCTGGACTTCGGGCGTCGCTTGCCGCCACCGCCGGTGGCGTCACCGGTGATCGATTGCCACACGCATTTGCTAAGCGCGCACCATGCCGGGACGTGGTTTGCGTGTGCAGATCACTTCGGGATCGACGTGACGGTGACGATGACGCCGCTCGAGGAAGCGTTGCGGGTGGTGCGAGGGCCGTTCGCGCACCGGGTGGCGTTGATCAACGTGCCAAGTTGGGGGGACGTGGTCGATGATCCCGTGCGGCTCTACGACGAAGACCTTTTCCTCCGTCGGCTCGACGGTTACCACAACCTCGGCTGCCGGGTCGTGAAGTTCCACCAAGCCCCGGGCAGCATGTCCCGCCACGGACTCACGCTCGGCTCCGACCGCCATCGCCGGCTGCTCGACGCGACCGTCGCGTCCGGCTCGATCATCATGTCCCACATCGGCGACCCGCAGACCTGGTACGACGGCAAGTACGCCGAGGACCCGGCGACCTTCGGCGATCGCGACACCCATTACGACGCGTGGGAGCGCCTGCTCGATGACTATCGCGACCATCCGTGGTGGGGCGCACATCTGGGCGGCTGGCCGGAGAATCTTGACCGGCTCCAGTATCTGCTGGATCGCTTCCCGAACCTCTGGCTCGACCTCTCCGCGGCCAAGTGGATGGTCCGCACGCTCAGCGCCCAACGCGACGCGGCGAGGGAGTTTCTCATCCGCAACCAAGACCGGATCATCTGGGGCAGTGACCAGGTCAGCCACGCCGACCGCGGCTTCGACTTCTACGCCTCGCGTTGGTGGGTCCACCGCAAGCTCTTCGAGACGGCCCAAGTCGGCGAAAGTCCGATCGAAGACCCCGATGGCATCGACGGCGGCGTCGAGCTGCGCGGTTTGGCACTGCCGACCGAGGTGTTGATCAAGTTCTACCGGACCAACGTCGTGCGCCTGCTCGGTTCGGTGGGGGTGTCATTCACCAACTAAAGCCTACGGCTTCAGCCGTGGGTCCGCGATCGGACACGCGAGCCGACCCACGCCTGAAGCCGTGGGCGTTGAGGCGCGGTTTCCGTTACGCTTCACACATGCTCGCAACGTTTCTCTTGGCAGTCCTGCTTCAAACCGCACCCGCAACGCAGCCGGCAACGGCCGCGCCGCCGATGGAGTTCGACACCTACCACTTCGTCCTGCTGGTCGCGGCGGAGTCGCCGCCCGAGGACATGACTCGCGAGAAGGCCACGGAAATCCAGGGCCAGCACCTCGGGCATCTGACCAAGATGTGGGAGCAGGGATACGCGTTGGTCGCCGGTCCGTTCGGGGATCGCATCGACCCGCGCTGGCGTGGCATGGTTCTCTACCGCGGCGATCTGACCAAGGAACAAGTCATCGAACTCGCCTCGGCCGACCCGGCGGTACAGGCCGGGCTGCTCGAGGTCAAAGTCATGGCGTGGTACACCGCCAAGGACATGCTCGAGTTCAAAGCACCGCCGAGCACGCAACCGGCCGACGGAGAATGAGCGATGCCGGTCCGGGGCGTTGGGGTTAGCGTTCGATCGTGGCTGTTCCCAAAAACGTCCTGATCGTCGCGACCATCGCGTGTGCCGTGGCGGCGGCTTACTTTCTGGCGTGGAAGCTGTTGTTCGTGCTCGGGCTGGCGTTCACGGCCGTGCTCGTCGCTACGTTGCTGCGAACCGGCGGATGGGCCTTGCGTCGGTTGATTCCGTCGCTCGGTGAGGATGCCGCGCTGGCGACATTCATGGGGGTTCTGTTGGTTGTCGTCGGTGCGTTCGCGTTGCTCGCATGGGGGCCGGTGCAGGGCGAGGTGACGCAGTTCGCCGAGCGGTTCGAGCAGTCGGCCGACGCGGCGCTCGAATCACTCAACGACACGCCGTTCGGCCGGTACATCGCCAACGACCTGCGATCGCTGCTCGGCGTTTCGCCTGACATTGGGCCCACGCAGGTCGGTCCCGGCATCGACCTCGCGGCCATCGCCGGGCGGCTGCTCGGCGTGGTCTACGGATTGGTCGGCGGTGTCGCGGCCGCCGCCATCGTCGTTGTCGCAGGCATCTATCTAGCGTTCGACCCGAAGCTCTACGTCCGCGGCATCGTCTGCCTGTTCCCCGCCGACCAGCACGACGGACTCCGCCGCCTCGCGGACGAACTCGGCCTCACGCTCCGATGGTGGCTCGTGGGCAAGCTCACGAGCATGGCCGTGGTCGCCATTCTCAGCTATCTCGCGCTGCTCCTGCTCGGCGTCGAACTCGCGGCCATCCTCGCGGTCATCACGTTCCTGTTCGTGTTCATCCCCAACTTCGGCCCGATCCTCAGCGTCATCCCGCCGGCCCTGATCGCGATGACTCAGCAGGACGGCGGCGGCATGACGCTCGCGGCATGGGTGCTCGGAGCGTACCTCGTGATTCAGGTTCTCGAGAGCTATCTGATCACGCCGTTGGTGCAGAAGCGGGCGGTGGACATGCCGCCGGCGTTGTTGATCTTCGCACAGATGCTCATGGGTACGCTATTGGGCACGTTGGGCGTGGCGCTGGCCGCACCGCTCGCGGCAGTCGGATTGGTCGGCGTGCGTGAGTTGCTTTGCAAACGATCGGCCGGCGAGTAGCGGTGTGACCGGCCTGCGTGCGTTTCGGGTTTGCAGGCCCTACCGTGTCCGCTCGTGGTTGATGTCGATCCAAGCAAGAGACCCGCG
>JBCDCH010000052.1 GCA_039182125.1 Planctomycetota bacterium | reverse complement strand
GCCGCCCGCGCGGGCGGCTGCGCCGCGGCCGCAAAATGATCAATCCCACGCTACACTCACGCCATGACCCGCCTCAACACCGGCGATACCCCCAAACGCTCAGGCGTACCCGAGGGCCTTTGGATGCGCTGCCCGGCTTGTGGGGAGATGCTCTACCGCAAGGCCGTCCAAGACAACCTCAACGTCTGCACCAACTGCGGCCATCACTTCCGCGTCTCGGCACGGGATCGCGTCAAGCAGCTGATCGATCCCGGCACGTTCGAGGAAATGGACCCGGACCTGCGGGCGACCGACCCGCTGAAGTTCGAGGACCGCAAGGCGTACAGCGACCGCCTCGACGCCGAGCGATTGAAGTCCGGCCAGCCCGACGCGTTGGTCAGCGGCAAGGGTTTTATCAAGGGCCGACCGATCGTCGTCGCCGCAATGGACCCGACTTTCATGATGGGCAGCATGGGCAGCGTCGTCGGCGAGAAGATCACGCGTGCGATCGAGGCGGCGACGCAGCAGAAGCTGCCGTTGATCGTCGTGTCCTGCAGCGGCGGGGCACGCATGCAGGAGTCGACCTTCTCGCTCATGCAGATGGCCAAGACGTCGGCGGCACTCGCCCGGTACGACGACGCCGGCGGGCTGTTCATCAGCCTGCTCGCCGACCCGACCACCGGCGGCGTCACGGCCAGCTTCGCCATGCTCGGCGACTTCATACTCGCCGAGCCCAAGGCCCTCATCGGCTTCGCCGGCCCCCGCGTCATCGCCGGCACCGTCCGCCAAGAGCTGCCCGACGGCTTCCAACGCTCGGAGTTCCTGCAGGACAAGGGTTTTGTCGATTTCGTGGTCCATCGCCGCGACCTGCGAAGCGAGGTGGCCCGGTTGGTCGATTACTGTGGTGGGGGGAAGTAGTTGTTAGCTACTAGAGCCTAGAGCTTAGTTTGGGAAGTGGGGCCGGCTTGCTCGCAGACCCGCTACCATGCTGAAGCTCCCCGACCGCCCGACCAACGCAGACGCATGTCGCCGACAAGCAAGTTTCCCTCCCACGTTCCCGACTCCATTCGCACGCAACTCGGCGTGGGCGAAGGGCGTTTGTTCGTCGGCAACTGCAGTGGGGCGAGCGTGTTCGATGTCGAGTCGCCGGACGTCGGGCGCTGTTTCCTGAAGGTCCAGCACGAGACGCCGGCGGTGTCGCTGGAGGACGAGGTGCGTCGCCTGCGGTGGCTGGCGGGGAAGCTGCCGGTGCCGGAGGTCGTGGCGTTCGAGCAGCATCAGAACGGTGCGGGCCCGTGCGGATATCTCGTGACTCGTGCGGTCCATGGCAAGCCGACGCACGAACTGATTCGCGACGAGCCGTTCAAAGTGGCGAAGCAAATGGCCGAGGCCGCGCGGTTGTTGCACGAGCTTCCGCTGGACGATTGTCCGTTCGACGAAACGCTGGAGCGTCGCCTCGCGATCGCCGAGCGAAACGTCGCGAACAACCGCATCGACGCCAAGCAATTGAGCAAGGACGAGAAGCCCGCCGACCGGCTCAAACGGCTGACCAAGAAACAGCCTGAGGAAGACCTCGTCTTCACACACGGCGATCTCGCGCTCCCGAACGTACTCGTCGACTTCAACGGCCTGGCCGGCGTGCTCGACGTCGGCCTCGCCGGCATCGCCGACCGCCACCGCGACCTGGCCCTGGTCGTCAAAAGCCTCCGCTACAACCTCGCCCACATCGGCGCGGGCGTGTGGGCCCAGTACCGCACCGTCGAAACCTTCTACCAGTGGTACGGCAAGGACCGCGTGAACAAGAAGAAGCTCAAGTTCTACGCGGACTTGGATGAGCTGTGTTAATGTTCATTGACCCTTGAGCCCGCAACACCTTCGCAATCTTCAGACGGCCCCGGTGTCGATTCTCTCCGTGCTCGGCGTTTGCACTTTTCTTCCGAACACGATGGCGGCAGCCGGACACTACGAGGGCGAACTTGAGAGCGAGATTCGAGCGTTTTGGCTATTGCTGATGTGGCTGACGCCTCTGACTCTCGCGGTGTTTGGCGTTTCGTGGCTGCTCTACAAAGCGTTCGGGCAAGAGTGGCTGTGGCTCAACTGGGTCTACGCGATCTTGTACGTCACGGTCGCGATCACCCTTGGCTCGCGAGTTCCGTGGGAGTGATGCCAAGCATCACCGTGACCACGCGCGCTGATCACTGAAACGCCCGCTCCGCGGGTTCCTTTTCCAACTCGAAGGCGTCGTGGATGATCTGCAGCGCTTTCGGGCCGTCTTCCTTGCGGATGATGCAGCTGATCTTGATCTCGGACGTGGTGATGTTCTCGATGTTGACCTTCGCGTCGGCGAGGGATTCGAACATCAGGCGGGCGACGCCGGTGTGGCTGCGCATGCCGACGCCGACGACACTGACTTTGCACAGGTCGTCGCGGTAATGCACGTCGCCGCCCATGCGGTTTTTGAGGCGGTCGATCACCGGGCGCACGTCGACCAGGTCGGCGTCCTCGACGGTGAAGGAGATGTCGGCGGTGCCGTCGTCGTTGACGGTCTGGATGATGTCGTCGACGCTGATCCCGGCCGCCGCGATGTCGGAGAAAATCCGCGCCGCGATGCCCGGCTCGTCGCGCACCTTGTTGAAGGTCACGCGGATGAGATTGCGCTTGAGGGCGGCACCGCTGACGACGATCTGTTCCATCTCAGGTGTCTCCGGCCCGACGAGCGTGCCGGGCAAATCGGTCTGGCTGTTGCGGACGTGGATGATCACGCCGTGCTTCTTGGCGAACTCCACCGCCCGTGTCTGTAGCACGCCGGCACCGGCGCTGCTGAGCTCGAGCATCTCATCGTAACTGACGCGTTCGAGCTTGCGGGCGTTCTTCACGATGCGCGGGTCGGCGGTGAAGATGCCGTCCACGTCCGTGAAGTTCTCAGCGACCTCCGCACCCAGCGCGGCTGCGAGGGCGACGAGCGACGCGTTGGACCCGCCGCGGCCGAGCGTGGTGATCGCGCCGCTCTCGCTGATCCCCTGAAAGCCGGCGACGACGACGATCTTCCCGGCGTCGAGTTCGTGGTGAATCTTGGCCGAGTCGATCTCGCGGATGCGTGCCTTGGTGTGGGCGTCGTCGGTTTTGAGGCCGATCTGTGGGCCGGTGAAACTGATCGCCTCGTGGCCCGCGGCGTGGATGGCCATGGCCATGACGGCGATCGTGATCTGTTCGCCGGTGGCGAGGAGTTGGTCCATCTCGCGCTTGGGTGGTCGGTCGTGGACGGCGCGGGCAAGGGCCTCGAGCTCGTCGGTGGTCTTGCCCATCGCGCTCACGACGATGGCGACCTTGTGACCGGCGTCTTGGGCGGCGATGGCTTTGGTCGCGGCGTTGCGGATGCGCTCGGCGTCGGCGACGCTGGTGCCTCCGAATTTTTGGACGACAATGCCCATGGGGTCGGCATGATAGCGGGGAAGCAGGCGGCTGCGCCGCGGCCGCAAAATGGGTCATTGGAAGGGCACGAAATCCCAGATCCAGAGGCGTTTTCCGTTGCCGAGGACTTCGGCGCTGATCTCGTGCATCTCGCGGATGACTTCGTCGCCAGGGCCATAGGGCTCGTGGTCGGCGACGCTCAGGCCGATGGCGGGGCGGTGTGTGGTCAGGTCGAACGGCCAGCCGCCGTGGTAGGTCAGCAGCGTCGGCGACCCGGCGTGCCAGATGAAGCCGGGCAGGTCCTTCATCGGCTCGCGCAGCACGTCGGCAACGTCGTCGGACGTCACCGCGCGGATGTGCGTGTCGGCAACGACCACGTTGGCAACGGCCGCGTACTCGCCGTCAATCAACGGGATGCGGCGCTCGGCAACGAGTTGCAGCGCGGGCGACGTCACAGTTGTTCATCCGGTACGTCGAGGATGCGGAGCTTGACCGGCTGGCCCTGCACCGCGTCGAGGGCGTCGATTGCCTGGAGCGCCCGGTCGATGGCAGACTCCTCGGCAGCGTGGGTCGTGACGATGATCGGCACGGTCGCGTCGTGGGCCTCGTGTTGCATCACGCCCGAGAGTGAGATGCCCTGCGAGCCGAGCGCGGCGGCGATCTGGCTCATCACACCCGGCTCGTCCTGCGCCTGGCAACGCAGGTAGTACCGTCCACGCAGCGAGCCGATGGGCCGCAGACGGGCGGGCGGGTTGGTCGCGAAGGCCGAGAGCTTGGCGAAGGAGGCGGGCGTCGTGCCCAGTGCGATGCCGAGGAGGTCGGCGACGACGGCGCTGGCCGTGGGCGACCCGCCGGCACCGCGGCCGTAGTGCAAACTGTGTCCCAGCGCATCGCCCCACACGCTCACCGCGTTGAAAGGCCCGGCCACCTCGGCCAGCACGTCGCCCCGATGAACCAGGTGCGGCGCGACCCGCAAGGAAAGCTGTCCGTCGTCGCGCTCGGCCACGGCAAGGAGTTTCACGACGTAGCCGAGCTCGCCGGCGAAGCCAATGTCCGCCGCGTCGAGTCCCGCGATGCCTTCGCAATGCACGTCGTCCTCGACCACGGCGGCATCGAAGGCGAGCGAGGCGAGGATGGAAAGTTTCTGGGCCGCGTCGCGGCCGGTGACATCGAGCGTCGGGTCGGCCTCGGCGAAGCCGGCGGTTTGTGCTTCGGTCAATGCCTCGTCGTACGCCGCCCCCTCGGCGGTCATCTTGGTCAGGATGAAATTGCAGGTGCCGTTGAGGATGCCGACGAGGGCGTGGTGGTCGTTGGCGAGCAGGCCCCCGGTGAGGGCGTGGACGATCGGAATGCCGCCGGCACACGACGCCTCGAAGCCGATGGCAGCGTTGTTCTCCCGGGCCAATGCGAATAGCTCCGGCCCGTGGGCGGCGATGAGCGACTTGTTCGCCGTGACCACGTGTTTGCCCGAGCGCAGCGCAAGCTCGACGAGTTCCTTGGCCCGCGTCGTACCACCGATGAGCTCGACGACAACGTCGCAGTCGGCGATCGCGGCCTCGGCGTCGGTGGTAGTGTCGATGTCGTGCTGGCTCGGGTCGCGCACCACAACGTGCCGAACGTCGAGCGTCGCTCCGACCCGCCGGGCCAGCAGGTCGCCGCGTTCGGTGATGATCTGTCGCACGGCCCGTCCGACGGTGCCATGGCCCAATAACGTGATGCCCAGTGTCTGACCCATGCGTGTCGCACCTTAGCCCCGATTGACCGCCCATGCCGCCAGCCTTACCGTGCCGGTTCGATTCATGATCGCGATCATCAGCGACATCCACGGCAACCTCGAAGCCCTCACGACCGTCCTCGCCGAGATCGATCGGCGGGGCGTGGACCGCATCGTCTGCCTCGGCGATGTCATTGGCTACGGGCCCAACCCCGTCGAGTGCCTCGACACCGTGATCCGCCGCTGTGACACGGTGCTGATGGGCAACCACGACTTCGCTGTGCTGTATGAGCCGTACAACTTCAACAGCGGAGCGGAGTCGGCCTGCTTCTGGACGCGTCGGCAGTTCGAGCTGGATGAGGACGACGATCGCCGCAAGCGGCGCTGGGAGGCGCTGAGCCGACTGCCCGTGCGTCACGAGTACAAGCTCGACGAGGAGGACGCGCCGCTGTTCATGGCCGTCCACGCCTCGCCGCGTCGGCCGATCAATGAGTACATCTTCCCCGACGACATCTACACCAATCCCGGCAAGTTTCCGAGCATTTTCGACCGCTTCGAGACGCTGTGCTTCTGTGGGCACACGCACGTGCCGGGGGTGTTTCTGGAGGGTCCGGATTTTTACTCGCCGGATGAGCTGGAGTTGACGTTCGTGCCGGCGGGGGAGAAGGCGGTGGTGAACGTCGGCAGCGTCGGCCAGCCACGCGACCGGGACCCGCGGGCGAGCTTCGTGCTCCTCGACGAGACCGGCGGCGGCGACGATCAGGGGCCGAAGGTGACGTTCGTCCGCCTCGCCTACGACATCGACGCCGTCGCGAAAAAAGTCCAGGCGATCCCCGCGCTCGACAACTTCCTCGGCAGCCGGCTGATGGATGGCAGATAACGCCCACGGGTTCGGCCGTGGCTATGCCCGCGTGTCCGAACCTCGGTGCAGACCCACGGCTGAAGCCGTGGGCGTTGCCCGATCGCCGCGCTACCATGCTCGCCTGTCATGGAGTCAGACCAGAAACGCCTGCTGATTGCGATCATCGTCGGTGCCGTGCTCGTGTTTGCGTGGTACCCGGCCGTCACGTTCATCGGCGGGCTGCTGGGCTACGACCTGACGACGCCGCCGATCGAGGAACGGGTCGCCGGCGACACCACCGAGTTGGACGATCCGACGACGCGGCCCATCGGACCGATCGCCGAGGTCGACGGCACCGACACGCCGGCCGCGGGGAATGCGGATCAAACACTCGTACCGGTCGGCACCCCCGCACCAGTCACGCTTGGCTCGGTCGAGCGCGACGATGAGACCTATGCCCTGGGCATCGAACTAACACCCCACGGCGGCGGCATCGATTCGGTCGTGCTCAACGGTTTCACCCAGGACGTCGACGCTGACGATCCGTACGTCTTCGAAAAGGCTTACGAGGGCGGCGGCGACGTCACGCGGCCGTTCACGCCGCTGGCCATCGTCGTCGAGGACCAGCGCATCGACCTGAGCGGGGCCACGTGGGGCTTGGATCAGTCCACGGCGTCGTCCGCCCGCTACGGCCTATCGGTCACGACGCAGAGCGGTCGAAATCTTCGCCTCTACACCGACATCGCCCTCACCACACGTGACACCGAAGGCGCCGGCTTCGAGACGGCGATCACCTACACGATCCAGAACGACACCGATGCCCGCCTGCCGGTGTCGCTGATCTTCGCCGGCCCGACCACGCCGCCGGCAGAACTCGAGGATCGTCCGGATCGGCAGATCGTTGCCGGGTTTTACGAGGGTGAGGATTTTGAGGTCGAGCAGCTGATCATCCAGTCCTTCGATGAGGACGCACCCAACGTCACACTCGGTTCGGAGCTGACCGACAACGCGGTGCTGACTTGGGCGGGCGCTTCGACGATTTACTTCCAGGCGTTGGTCCGGCCGACGCTCACCGATGCACAGTTCGAGGCGGGTCAGATCCCCCAGCCCTTCGCCTCGGTCGAGGCGACGCTGCTCAATCCGGAGGTCGAGGATCGCAAGGCCCGCGAGGTCGCGCTGACCTTCACGACCAAGACCAAGACCATCGAACCCGGTCGCACGTCGGAACTGCCGCTGACCGTCTACTTCGGCCCGAAGCTGCGCTCGCTCATGCAGAGCGACTACTACAACAGCTCGATCATGCGGTTCGAGAAGACGCTGGTCGCGCCGACGGGCTGCACGTTCTGCGTCTTCGACCCGGTGGTGAACCTGCTCAACGCGCTGCTGCGGTTCTGGCACTGGGTGTTTGCGGACTGGGGCCTGGCGATCATCGGCCTGGTCGCGATCGTCCGCCTTGCCCTGCACCCGATCACCAAGCGGTCCCAGATCAACCTCATGAAGATGGGGAAGATGGGCCCGGCGATGAAGAAGCTCAAGGACAAGTACGGCGATGACAAGGAGGCGTACGCCAAGGCCGCGTGGGAGGTGCAGAAGAAGCAGGGCATGACGCCGATCTGGGGCTGCCTGCCGATGTTCCTGCAGATGCCGATCTGGATCGCGCTGTACCAGTCGCTGCAGACGACGTTCGAACTGCGGCACGCACCGTTCCTGTACGGGTTCACGTGGATCGACGACTTGTCCAAGCCGGATCACCTGCTCGAGTGGGAGCCGGTGATCCTGCCGTGCCTGTTCTTCAACTTCTCGATCAGCGGGTTGAACCTGCTGCCGATCCTGTTGGGCGTGGTGTTTGCGATCCAGATGCACATCCAGCCGGCGCCGACCGCCGCGCTCTCGCCCGAGCAGGAGCAGCAGCAGAAGCTGATGAAGCGGATCTTCCCGTTCATCTTCCCGATCTTCCTCTACCCCGCGCCCAGCGGACTGAACCTGTACATCCTCACCTCGACCACCATCGGCATCATCGAGTCCAAGATCGTCCGTGCCCATTACAAGAAGTACCACGAGGGTGACGAGGACGAGTTGATCGAGGTCGACATCGTCGAAACGCCGAAGTCGAAGAAGGGCGGGGCTGCGGCGGTTGCCGCGCCGCAGACCGGCATCGCCGGCTGGTTCGCCCGGCTGCAGGAGAAGGCCGAGCAACTCCAGGCCGAACGCGAAGCCCAGCTCAAGGCTGCCAAGAAGAAGAGCAAGAAAAAGTGAGCCGGTCGTGATCGATCACGACACCATCGTCGCCATCAGTAGCGCCACCGGTCACGCCCCGCGTTTGATCGTCCGCCTCTGCGGCAACGACGCCGTCGCCATCGCCACACGCCTCAATGTCCCGCCTGACCCCGGCGCCCACGACATTCAACTCACCGTCGACGGGTTGCGTTTCGCCGCTCTGGCGTTGGTGTTTCGTATCCCGCGCTCGGCGACAGGCGAGGACACGGTTGAGTTGCACATCCCTGGCAACCCGCATCTGGCCCGACTGATTCTCTCGACTTGCCTCGACGCTGGCGCACGCATGGCGGAGCCGGGCGAGTTCACGGCGCGGGCGTTCTTCAACGGCAAGCTCACGCTCGATGCAGCCGAGGGAGTCGGTGCCGCGGTCGGTGCGACCAACGCGTCGGAACTGCGCGCCGCTCGCCAACTCATCGCCGGTGACCTCGCCCAGCGCCTGCGGCCGACGATGGACCTGCTCACCGAAACCCTCGCGCTCACGGAAGTCGGCATCGACTTCTCCGAGGAGGACGTGACATTCCTGCCGCCCGAGCAAGTCCGCGAGCGTGTCCGGCAGGCGTCGGCAGACTTGCGAGAACTGCTCGCCGAAGCACCGCGACTCGAGCGTCTCGCGCACACGCCGACGATCGTCCTGGCCGGCCGACCCAACGCCGGCAAGAGCACGCTGATCAATGCGCTGCTCGGTGCCGAGCGGGTGGTGACCTCGAACCTTGCCGGCACCACCCGCGATGTCATCGGTGTCGAGCTGCCGCTGCCCGCCGGGATCGTCGAGGTCCGCGACGTTGCCGGTCTCGATGACGCGATCGGCGATATCGAACAACAGATGCGCGACCAGGCGTTGCGTGCGATCGAGGAGGCGGACGTGCTTGTCGAGGTGCGCTGCGAAGCCGACCACGCCGTCGACCTGCCGCGTGAGCCGGACCTGATCGTCACGACCGGCCACGATCGCCACGGTGTTGGCGTGAGCGGGATCACCGGCCACGGCCTGCCCGACTTACGCCAACAACTGAGCGATCTCGCCTTCAGCCGCGAACGATCGACCGTCGCGCTCAACCAACGTCATCGCCATGAACTCGCCGCCGCCATCGACGCGCTCGACGCGGCGGTCGATCACGTCGAGATCGAGGAACTCGTCGCCGCCGATGTGCGTGTCGCGCTCGATCGTCTCGGCAACGTCTTGGGCAAGGTCACGCCCGACGACATCCTCGGCGAGGTGTTCGGCCGCTTCTGCGTCGGGAAGTGAATCTCACGCCGCCTGCAGGTAGTCGCGGTCGGACCAGATGTTCTTGGCGCGATTGAGATAGCGCTCGGCAAACGTTCGGTCGCTGCCGGCGGACTTGCGTTGGAGGCAGTCGAGTTGCTTGAGGTACTCGTAGCCCGATTTCGGGTTGTCGCTTCGCAAGCCCAGTGCGAGGAGTTGGTACATCGCCTTGGTCAGTCGTGGGCCTTCGAGGTGATTGTACGCGTCGAGAAGCCAACGCTGTGCCTGGGCGAACGACTCGCCCGTGGGCTCGTCGGCCTGCTCCTGCAGTACGGCCAGGCGGAGGTAGTCGTTGGCCACGTTGAACGCGACACGTGCGGATCGCTCGGGGTTCGCGTTGTAAAGCGTGATCCCGCTGGCGATGGAAAGGCGCAGGGCGAGGATCGCTTGGTCGGCCGACCGCTCGTGGGACCAGAACAAACGGTCCGGCTTGCCGAGTAGTTCGAGCCGTTCCTCCGTCGCGGCCTCAATCGCACTCAGCGCGGCGGCATCGACGATGTTTGCGGGGGCCGGATCCTGCGCGTCGGCTTCCTTCAGGTCGACGAACCAGCCCGGATCGTTGCTCGCGAAGCCGCACGTCGGGCAGACGATCGTTTCGATGCGGTTGAAGTCGACGAAGTCCGCGCCGGCGACGCTCGACTCGTACACCGGCACGTCGAAGAGATTGACGTCGGCCCGCACCTTGCCGCTGCGGAGCATGAAACGCTGCGTGGGCTGCGGGGTTTCGTGGAAGTAGCAGGCGACATCGCGGACCAGCAGGCTGTTGCAGCCCTCGACGTGGCGGGTCGCGCCCGCGGCCTGGTTGCGATGGCGAATGCCGAACGTGGCTCGCAGGTCCGCTGCCCAGTCCGCCGCCTCACGCAAGACCGTCACCAGCGTTTCGCTGCCCAGCGGCCGGGGAAGCACGTTGTACGCGTCGAGCATGCGCAGCCGCTGCAGGGCCATCTTGTCGCCGTCGGGCGGGCCGAGCAGGAGGATGACCGTCGCCCGGCAGTCGGGGTGCCGCGCGAGGATGCGCAGCGTCGTGTCCATCGCCGTCCGTGGCAACTCGCCGTCGAGCAGCAGGATGTCGGGCGGGTCGGTGCGTGCCTCGCGCATGGCCTGCTCGGGCGCGACGCTGCGCGGCTCGTAGCCGATCTGGCGCATCAGTGCCGTGATCGCCTTGGCTTCGCGTCCGTTCTTCGACGCGATCATCACGCGGGTGGCTTGCAACATCGGGGCCGACATACGACTTAGGCATCGGCGAAATCGTGCGGCCGCTCAACCGACATACACGTCGATGATGCCCAGCGTGCCGACCACCAGCGAGATCACGCCGTTGACCGTGAAGAACGCCAGGCCGACCTTGCTCAAATCGTTCGGCTTTACCAACGACTGCTCCACGATCAGCAGCACCGCCGCGATCGCGACGGCGATGAAGTACAACGTCGAAAGCTCGGCACTGACCAGTCCCCCGCCGACGAAGGCCGCGACGCTGGCGACGTGTGTCGCCCGGCTGATGAGCAATGCACGTCCGATACCCACGGCGGCGGGAACGCTGTGGACGCCGGTCTCGACGTCGCTGCCGCGGTCGACGGTGGCATAGATGATGTCGAACCCCGCCGTCCAGCACAGCACGCCGACCGCGATGAGCAGCACCGGCAATGTCACCGACCCGGCGATGGCGATCTCCGCGCACGGCGGAGCGATGGCAAGGGCGAGGCCCAGGTAATAGTGGCACAACGCCGAGAAGCGTTTGAACAGCGGGTACGCACAGAGCAGCGCGATGACCGGCAGGGCGAGGATGGCCGGCAGCCAGTTGTCGAAGAACACGCCGAAGCCGACCGAGCCGAGCAGGAACAACGCCGCGTTGAAGATGATCGCCGTGACGACGAACCGCGACGAGAGCGTCCCCGACGGAATCGCGCGTCCCTTGGTGCGTGGATTGAGCGCGTCGAGCCGGGCGTCGAAGTACCGGTTCGCGCCCATCGCCGTGGTGCGGGCCGCGACCATGCACAGGAGGATCAGCAGCACCTGCCCGACGTGCAATCCGCCGCTACGCACGGCGGCGAGGCACGTCGCGAGCAGGGCGAACGGCAACGCGAAGACGCTGTGCGAGAGCTTGATGTCGGCGGCGAACGCCGAGAGTTTTTGCGGCAGGGTCGCGGCGGTCACGGTCGCCCCCACAGCCGCTCGGCATCTTCACGGGTGAGCACCGTCATGTGCTTGGGCGCGTGGATCGACACCCGGACGCTGCCGGGCCGAACTTCGAGGACGTTGAGCAGGATGTTGGGCCCGAGTTCGACGGTCTGGCCGCGGGCGACTTCGTGGCTGTCGGTGAACGCCTCGCCGTCCTCGGGCCCGCCGATGCGTCGCCCGTTGGCGATGAAGCGAACGATCCCCGCGTCGGCGTCGATGTCGGTCGGCCCGATCGCGTAGTCGCGGCCGATGAGCAGCCACTGATCTTCCTGACGCTCGAAGACGTGCATCGCATCAAGAGTCTAGCAGTGCGTTTAGCAGGGTCGCAGTCGATGGACCGTCCCGAGCAGCCACGCGGCCCACGCGAGGATCGAGACGCCGACCATCTCGAGCGTCTCCTCGACGAGGACCTCGATCCGCCAGAGCAGGGTGTCGCGTTCGATGAACTCGCCCAGCTCGTCGACGACGGCGAAGCCGAGAATGTACACGCCGAAGCCGACGAAGATCAGCGTGCGGACGCGGGGGTCGCGGCTGATGTCGGGCCAAGCCATCTTGCTGATGACGGCAACGCCGATGAGCAAGGGGACGGCGGTGGCAAGGGCAAAGACCTTGATCGTGTCCCCGATGGCGGCCGCGACACGTTCGTGCAGGCCGACCATTTCGTCTAGGGAGAGGAACATGAACCCGGTCGCGGCGATCACCGCCCACATCGCACCCCGGCCTACACGGCGTTGAATGCCCACGAAGTTGATCAGCAACATGCCGACCAACACCAGTTGCACTGTCGACCACCAGCTCGGGATGTTGCCCTCGATGTCGAGATCGAAGAGCACGACCACGTCCATCGAGAGGATATCCTCGCGCAGACGACGAGTCAGGACGTAAGCCACCGCTAATACGAGGTCGATCGCCAGCAGTACGGCCACGAACATCGGCGGGCGTCGCCACCAACCGACATTTCGCCACGGCACCACGTCCGGACGCCGAGTCGAACGCGTCGGTGGTTCGTCCTCCGCTTGCGGCTTTGGTTTGTTCAACGTGGGTCGGATACGGCATTTAATGCGTGACGTCGTTGGTAAACCGGAGGTTCCCGCACCGGATTCATGGGGCCGGCGGACGAACGGCGGCGGGGTCCCACCGCGTGTCGAACTTGTGCTGGACGGAGAGCAAGTCCAGCACCTTGCCTGCCACGAAGTCGATGACTTCCTCGACCGTGCGCGGATTCAAGTAAAACCCTGGATTTGCCGGGCAAAGAATCGCCCCCGCACGATTGAGGTGGGCGTAGTTGTCGACGTCGAGCGGGCTCAGCGGCATCTCGCGGTGGACGATGATCAACTTGCGGCGCTCCTTGAGCGTGACGGCGGCGGCACGCGAAATCAGATTGCCACCCAGCCCATGCGCACACTCGGCGAGGGTGTTGCTCGAACACGGGACGATCGCCATGCCGTCGTGGAGAAACGAACCGGAGGCGGGCAGGGCCCCGGTGTCGTTGTAGTTGTGGAGCGTTGCGCCGTGATCCTGCGTGCCGGCGAGTTCGGCGAGGTCGGGCTTGGCCATGCCGAGTTCGTCGTGCAGCAAGCGTCGCCCGAGCGGGGAAATGATGACGTGCGTCTCCACGCCGGCACTGACGAGACCACGCAGGGTTTGCTGTGCGTAACGCGCTCCGCTGGCACCGGTGATGGTAAGGACGATTCGCATGCACCAGCCTAGCACCGTGCTCAGTATACCATGGCTTATGCCGACTGAACCGCTGATCACCGCCGCCGCCGATTGGCTCGGCGAAGACTTGCACGACCCGAACACGCAGCCGCCGACGCTACCGAACCGGCTGCCGCGGATCGGCTGGGGCGAGCCGGCGGCACTGGCGGCGTTACGCCCATTGACCCGCGCGGCCCGTCGGCTGGGTGATGCGGGATTTCTGGCTCACATGGATCCACCCACACCGCCGGTGGCGTGGGCGGCGCACCTTTGGGCTGCGGCGACCAACCAGAACCTCTTGCATCCCGACACCGCCCCAGCCGCGCGGGAGCTGGAAGAGCAGGTAGTTGGCTGGCTCGGTGAGGTGTTCGGCATGGGCGGCGGGCATCTGTGCGCTGGCTCGACCTTGGCGAATCTCACCGCACTGTGGGCTGCGCGGGAAGCGGGGGCGCGGCGGGTGGTCGCCTCGGCCGCAGCGCACCTGAGTGTGGCCAAGGCTGCCCATATCCTTGCGTTGCCGTTGGAAATGGTGGACACCGATCGATTCGGACGGCTGCGGCCGGACCATCTGCCGGACCTAGCGGATGCGGTGCTGGTACTCACGGCGGGCACAACCGCCAGCGGTGCCATTGATCCGCTGATCGAAGTCGGTCGTGCAGCTTGGACGCACGTCGATGCGGCGTGGGCCGGGCCGCTGATGCTCTCGGAAACGCACTGTCTCTTGCTACGCGGGATCGAGCAGGCCGACAGTCTGGCGGTCAGCGGTCACAAGTGGCTTTGGCAGCCGAAGGAATCGGCGGCGATCTTGTTTCGTAACGCGGCGCGTCAGGCGTTGATCAGTCGCGGGTCCGGCTATCTGACTGCGCCGAACGTGGGGGTGCAGGGCAGTCGGTCGGCCGCTCCGGCGATGGCGTTGGCCGCGACGCTGCTGGCGTGGGGGCGGCAAGGCATTGCCGACCGGTTGGATCAGTGCATGGACGTGGCCAATGCGCTGGCCGGACGGGTCGATGCGGAGCCGACGCTGGAGCTCCGGCATGCACCGCAGACAGGCGTGGTGCTTTGGCGACGCCGTGACCAAGATCCGGCGCTCACGCGGCAACACCTTCAAGGCGCATTCGTTTCGTTCGCTGTCGTGGATGGCGAGCCGTGGTTGCGGAGTGTGGCGGCGCACCCGGAAGCCGATCCCATGCGGGTTGTTGATGCGGTGCTGGCCGCGTAGCTATTGCTCCAGGGCGAGCAGGTCGTCATAGGTCTCGCGGCGGCGAATGATCGTCGCGTTGGTCCCGTCGACGAGCACCTCGGCCGCACGCGGACGGTGGTTGTAGTTGCTGCTCATCACGAAGCCGTACGCACCGGCGGTGTGGACGCAAAGCAGGTCGCCACGCTCGGTCACGGGCAGGTACCTGTCTTTCGCCTGGTAGTCGCCGGATTCGCATACGGGGCCGACGATGTCGACCTTCTCATCGCCGTCGACGCGGACGTCCCTGCCCCGCGTCGGTGGCTCGACGTGCGTGGGCCAGATGAAATGGAAGCCTTCGTAGAGCGTCGGGCGGATCAGGTCGTTCATGCCCGCGTCGACGATGACGAACTTCTTTTCGCCGCCGGTCTTGCGGTAGAGCACTTTGGTGAGCATGACGCCCGCGTTGCCACTGATGTACCGGCCCGGCTCGATCGCGATTCGGTACTTGCGCCCACGCAGCATCGGCACCATTGCCTCGGCAAACTCGCCGATCGGCATCGCTTGCCCGGTTTCGTAATCGACGCCATATCCGCCGCCGATGTCGAACCATTCGATGTGGTGTCCGTCGGCTTCGAGCTCGTCGATGAGCGCGTTGATCTTCTCGATCGCCTTGATGTACGGCTCGGTCTCGTTGATCGGCGAGCCGAGGTGCATGTGGATGCCGGCGACGCGGATGTGCTTGCGGGAGGCGGACTCGCGGATGACCTGACCAGCGCGTTCGAGGTCGACGCCGAACTTGGTTTCCTTCTTGCCGGTGGTTGTCTTAACGTGCGTTGCCGAGAGAGAGACGTCGGGATTGACGCGGATCGCGGCGACGGCGGTCTTGCCGAGCGTGCCCGCGATGCGGTCGATGTTCTCTATCTCGGCTTCGGACTCGACGTTGAACGCGGCAATGCCGGTGCGGAGGGCTTGGGCGATTTCGTCGTCGGTCTTGCCGACGCCGGCGTAGATGATTTTGGACGGATCCCCACCCGCCGCGAGGGCGCGGTGCAACTCGCCGCCGCTGGTCACGTCGAATCCGCAGCCGGCGCCGGCGAGGAGCTTGCAGAGTGTGAGGTTGCCGTTGGACTTGATCGAGTAACAGATCAACGGATCAAGCTCCGCGAAGGCATCACGCACCTGCTCGTAGTGCCGCAGCAGCGTCGCCTTGGAATACACGAACAACGGCGTTCCGAACTTCGCCGCCAGTTCATCGGCCGGCACGTCCTCGCAGTGCAACTTGCCGTTGCGGTAGTTGAAATGATCCATGCTGGGGGCAGTTTAGCCGAGCATCGGTTTGAGCACGTCGTAACACTTTTGAGCGACTCGGGTGGCGTCGTTTTCGAACGGGTAGAGCTCGGCGGTGACCCAGCCGGTGTAGCCGACCTCCGCGAGGGCGGCGAAGATGGCCGGGAAGTCCAACGCACCGTCGCCGGGTGCGAGGTGTTGATGCACGCGGGTCGCGGCGATGTCTTCGAGGTGGACGTGAGCGATTTCCGCCGGCAACGCGCGGATCGTCTCGGCCGGGTCTTCGCCCACGCAAAACAGGTGACCCAGGTCGCAGTTCATGCGCACGAGGTTCTCGTTGGGGAAGAACCGCTTTTTGAATCGCGTGTACTCCGCCGCCGATTCGATGAGCAGCCCGGGTTCCGGTTCGATGGCGAGCGTCACGCCCCGACGCGCGGCGGTGGGGAGCACTTCGTGCAAGCCGTCGGCGAAGCGTGTCAACGCCGCATCACGTGACAGGCCGGTCCCGATTGTCGGTCCGCCGGGCTGGAGCGAGACCGTTTTACACTTACAAAAATGGGCCAGTTCGATGCAGCGGAGGGTGTGTTTGATGCGCGTGTCGCGGTCGGCCGGGTCGTTGCTGATCCAGGTCGGGTGGTAAGTGTCGCCCGCCCAGAAGCCGGTGAAGCCGTTGATGTTCGAGACCTTGAGATCCATGTCCTCCGCCGCCCGCGCGACTCGTTTCAACTCGGCATCGGACATCCGGGCCGGGGCGAAGTGCGGCATGTCGGCCATCAGCTCAACGCCGGCGTAGCCAATCTCGGCGATGTCCGAAAGGGCGCCGGCGAGGTTGGTCTGCTTGAACGCATTGGTGCTGAACGCGAGTCGGTCGAGCGGAATCGTGGCCGGTGGATTCGCCAGGGTCGGCATGGAGCGAGGGTAGGTCGGCCGGGTTCACCATTCGAAGACGGCCGTCGGTCGATCGGGTCCGTTGCGGTAGATCGAAGGCGCGTCGTGTGGATCGCGTGTCTCGAAAAGGTCGTCGATCTTCAGCCGACCCGCCTGGATGAGCGCGAGAACCTGTGCGACATCATTCGGCCCGGAGTCCCTGGGAAAGTGAATCGACGCCTCGGCGCCGAAGACATCTTTGTATGGCAAGGCTATGTCCGTGGGATAGCTGCCTTGCACAACGTATCGCGGCGGTGTCGGTGGCGACTGGCCCCATGGCTCACCGCGGAGCAGGGAGATCGCTTTTCGCATGACATCCGGGGCGCCGGTCGCGTCGACGATGGCGTTGTACTCGCCAGCGGCGGGAATGCCGACGTATGCGTCGAGCCCGGCGGCGGATGCTGCTTCAACACGGTCGGGCGACAGATCGACCGCGGTTACATCATGGCCCTGTGCGTGCAGAATGCGGGCCGAGCACTGGCCGATCACGCCCAGGCCGATGACGAGGACGCGCTGCCCAGGCCGGTCGATGGCGAACGTGCCGTGAAAGGCAATCGCCGCGAGCACCGCGAAACTTGCTTGAGCGTCGGTCACGCCGTCAGGTACGGGGATCAGTTTCGCCGGGTCGACATCGTGCTCGCTCTGGTGCGCACCCCAACAGCGGTTGAACGGCCCGGTGGTTTGCGAGCCGCGTGAGACGAACCGTTTCCCATCCGCCTCGACACACGCGGCGTAACCGGGGATGAGCGGGAAGGCGGGCATGCCCGGTTCCACTCCGTTGAACACTCGCCGCTCGGTGCCGGGGCTCAGGCAGCTCGCGCGGGTCTTGAGCCGGACCATGCCGCTCGGCAGGGGCGGGGCGTCGTAGGTCGCGAACTCGACCGTGTCGGCCGCCGTGATCACCAGCGCGTCGGGCATGGCGTTAGTTGAACACATGCGATGCCCGTGGCAAACTCCGGCGGTGCCCGACGATTCGCCTGATCACTCAATGACCTACGCCGGCAGCGGCGTCGATTACGACAAGCTGGACGCGTTCAAGGTTGCTTGCCAGCGGGCGGCGGCGACGACGGTTTCGCTACTCGGCAAGCACGGCGTCAAGGAAGCTGACGGCACGCGTGGCGAATCCGCGTACCTTCTCGAAACACCGACCGGCTATCTCGCCCACGTCGAGGAGGGCCTCGGGACGAAAAATCTTGTCGCCGACGCGGTGGATGATCCGCAGGCCTACTTCAACGTCGGCATCGACACCGTCGCGACGATCGTCAACGACCTGATCACCGTCGGCGCATTGCCGATCAGCATCGCGATGCACGCGGCGGTGGGAGATTCCAACTGGTTCAACGACGAACCCCGGGCCAAGGCGTTGGCGGACGGGTTTGCCGAGGGCTGTCGGCGTAGCGGCGCGGTGTGGGGCGGCGGGGAGACGCCGGCGTTGGCCGGGATCGTCGAGCCGAACGCGATCGTGTTGGCCGGCAGTGCGGTCGGGCAGATGGACAAGGCACACCGCGTCGCCGGCGACATCCGGGCCGGTGACCGGATCGTTTTCCTCGCATCGACCGGCGTACAGACCAACGGCCTCACGCTCTGCCGACAACTCGCCGATCGTCTTCCAGATGGCTATGCCAGCACGCTCGGCGACGGGCGCACCTACGGCGAGGGATTGCTCGCACCCAGCGCGATCTATGCCGACTTCGTTGGCAAGCTACGAGAGGCCGACGTGACGCCGAAGTATCTCGTGCATGTCACCGGCCACGGCTGGCGCAAGCTGATGCGGCTTGATGCACCGTTCACATACCGCATCGACACGCCCGGCGAGCCTGGGGCTTTGTTCGAGTTTCTCATGGACAACGGCCCGATCAGCGCCGAGGAAGCCTGGGCGACCTTCAATATGGGCGTCGGCTTCGCGGCGTACGTCCGGCCTGACGAGGTCGAGCAGACGGTCGCCGCCGCCGAGGCGTGTGGACACCGCGCCTGGGATGCGGGCGAGGTTTGCGATGGCGAGAAGGCGGTCGAAGTTCCGAGCCTGGGCCTGCGTTACGCGGCAGAGTCGCTCAATCTCCGGTAGCCGGGGAGCTTTCGTCACATGTTAACGTGAGTATGCTCCCCCGATGGACTCCCCGCGCGTCGCCGTCTTCCCAGGACAGTTCGACCCAATCACCAACGGCCACCTCGACGTGATCGAACGCGGTGTCAAGCTCTTCGACCAGTTGGTTGTGGGTATTGGCGTCAACCCGGGCAAGAGTGAGTTGTTTAGCCTCGATGAGCGGGCGGCGATGGTGCGGGAGCTGCTGGCCGGCGAGCCGAAGGTTCGGGTCGAAACCTACACCGGCCTGACTGCCGACTTCGTCCGCAAGCACAATGCCGTCGCGATCCTCCGTGGCATCCGGGACGTTTCCGATTTGCGTTATGAGTTCCAACTCGCCTTGGCCAACCGGGCGGTGGGGGCCGTCGAGACGGTGTTCATCATGACCGGCGAGCAATATGCGCTCACCAGCAGCTCGCTGATCCGCCAAATATGCACCCTCGGCGGCGACGTGACAGCGCTCAGCAAGCAGATCCCCGCTTCGGTGGTCAGGGCGTTGGAGGACAAGCAGCGGGCCGGTGCGTTCGAGGTGTCGCATCCCGACGGGCACCGATAACGCTGGACATGCCTAATCCTTCAGCGCAGGCGACAGCCCGAATCGGTAATATTTTGTGAATGTGTCGGCTAACTTTCGGGTTGGAGACGTGTCTTTTGGGTGCGAAATCGGCGATTCTTGATGTACTGCCACCAGATCGTGCAACACGAAATCGCCATGCCTGTGAAACGATCATCTACCGCTTGACAAGGACGTTGAGTTCAGTAATCTCGCATCCGTCAGGCCCGTAGAGGACCATTGGCCTGTCCCGTGACGACAGTTGCGGACCAGAACAATCCGAGCAGGCCCGGTGATCGCAACGGTTGCCAATACGGGGCAGGCTCGATTAACCGAACGTTTGAAAAGCCTTGGTGACGTTCGCCTCGGCATTTAACGAAGGAAGCCGGATACCCAACACCGTGGATCGTTGAGCGATGCGTCAATCGAGTGGCCATAGCCGCTTTGAAACCTGTCCTCATTTGATACCTCATCCAATGCGACGCTTATGTCGACGTGAGATGGTGGCACGGGCCGGCACAGAAGAAAGGGCTTCACATGAAGCTTATCCGCAAGAAGCAGCAGGGCTTTACGCTCGTCGAGCTGCTCGTCGTTATCGGCATCATCGCGCTGCTGATTTCTATTCTCCTGCCGTCGCTCAACCGTGCTCGCGAGACCGCGAACCGCGTGAAGTGCGCCAGCAACCTGCGTCAGATCGGTCTGGCCATGATCCTTTACGCTAACGAAGAGCGTAATGGTGCTTTCCCGCGTTCGAACTACGACAGTGCTACCGCGGACACCGTGAGAGCTGGTACGCCTGAGGGTGAAGCCGCGTTCGTTGATGGCGGTGCCAACCCGTACGATGACACGCTCCCCGAAGTGACTCTGGACAACGACGTGACCGCCGCCTTGTTCATGGTGCTCCGCACCCAGGACATCACCAGCGAAGTCTTCGTTTGCCCGAGCAGCAACCAAGAGCGTTGGGACTTCTCGTTTGGCGCCACCGTTCCCGGTGCCGGCTCGAAGTCCAACGAGGCCACCGAGTGGTCCAACTGGCCGTCGACCACGGTTCAGAACAACCTCTCGTACTCGTACCAGAACCCCTACCCGAGCACCGCTGCGGTTTCGCGTGGGTTCAAGTTCAACAACTCGATGACCGCTGATTTCGCGATCGCTTCTGACAAGAACCCTGGCGGTGGCACCGTCGATGACGACGTCCTTGGCGTTACTGTCGACAGCTCGACCCAGGAAATGAAGGCTGCGAACTCCAACAACCACGGCGAAGACGGCCAAAACGTTCTCTACGCTGACGGTCACGTCACCTTCGAGAACACCCCGTTCGTCGGCATCCGCCGGGACAACATCTTCACGGCCGGTACGGCTGATCCGGTCGATGGTGATCCCTCGAACCGTGCGGCGGCTGTCGTCGGTGGTCCGTCGTACGACAAGTTCGACACCATCTTGCTCCCGACCGATGATGACACTGGTGGTGTGATCGCGGCTACTCCGGGTGGTGGCACCCCCTAGGCTGATGGGTTGATCTCAACTCATTTCTCAGTAACGCGGCTGGGCATCTCACGGTGCCCAGCCGTTTTTTCATGCTTTAGATGACCTCCACTATCATCCACCCACAGTGCCGAGACATTTCACCACCATCCACGATCTGTCTAACGATGAGATCGAGGCCGTTTTCCGGCGGGCCGACCGTTACCTCGAAGCGCTCGGTACATCCACTAACGGCCATCGTTTGACCGGCCGAGTTGCTGACGCCGATGGGCGGATTCTCGCCACTATCTTCTTTGAGCCCAGTACCCGGACTCGTCTGAGCTTCGAGAGTGCGATGACACGTCTCGGTGGTAGTTGTGTTTCCAGTGCCGATGCCGCAAGCAGTTCCGCGAGCAAGGGGGAGTCCATTGCCGACACGGTCCGTGTCATTGAAAGCTACGCCGATGTACTGGTGATTCGCAGTCCATGGGAAGGAGCCGCCCGCGTTGCTGCGGACTTTGCCGGTGTGCCGGTCATCAACGCGGGCGACGGGGGTCACGAACACCCGACCCAAACTCTCTGCGATCTCTACACGCTTCGCCGCGAACACAAAACCCTTGCCAACGCCAGCGTCCTGCTTTGCGGCGACCTCAAACACGGACGCACCATCCACTCGCTCATCTACGCCCTCGCCCGCTTTGGTGCGACGATCATCCCGCTCGCGGCCGACGGTCTTGGCTTACCCCAACACGTTCGCCGACGATTGCGCGAAGAGTTCGACGTGCATGGCGTTCCTGTGGATTCCGATGGCGATGTTCCGGTCGATGTCGTTTACCAGCAACCCGACCGCGACCATCAACTCTCGCTCGTTCCCGACGTCGGGGACGCCGCCAAGCCCGCGTTGAAGAACTACCTGGAGCAGGTCGACGTTTGCTATGTCACTCGTAGTCAGAAAGAGCGGCAAGACGGAGATACCGGTGGTAGATACCCGCGCATCGACAAAGAGTTCCTTGGCCGTGATGCCTTCCGAGACAGCCGCATCATGCACCCGTTGCCGCGTGTGACCGAGCTGGGCTACGACCTCGACGCCGACGCTAGGGCGGTGTACTTCAAGCAAGCTGCCTATGGCGTCCCGGTTCGCATGGCGTTGCTCGCCGCGCTTCTCGATGAAGGCTTCGGCAATGCCCGGCCCCATGCCGACGCCAGCGTTGACCCGGGCCGTTATGCCTGCACCAATAACCGCTGCGTTACGAATGCCGATTCCGAGCGTGGCCACATCCGGCAACGCTTCGACCTCGCCGGCCGCGATTTCCCGCTGCTCCGCTGTGGCTATTGTGAGCACGAGCTTCGTCCCGCCATCGTTGCCCTCCGCGGCAGCCAATCCATCGACGCCAACCTTGAAAATTGGCGTGATGCCGATCGCTCGGACCTGATCTTCTTCGAGAGCCTCGAAGACGCCGCCCGTGCCGGCTACCGTGCCGTAGGAACTTAAGATACCAAATCCCCATCGGCCCCGTAGCTCAACGGTCAGAGCACGCGACTCATAATCGCTCGGTTCCCGGTTCGAATCCGGGCGGGGCTACTTCTTACCCGTAACTGTCTGCCCGGAGGCTTGGCTTCCGAAGCCGCCGATGTCGCTGCTACGCAGGTGAAGGTCACGTTGCGGGAAGGGGATCTCGATGCCCTCGGATCGCAGGGCGGCATCGATGGCAATGTGGAGTTCGTGCAACGTCGGCAAACGCTTGGACAAATCGCTGACGAACGCGCGGACCTCGAAATCGAGCGAACTATCGCCGAAGCCGATGAACAGCACGCTCGGTGCCGGTTCGTCAAGCACGGCTGGCACGCCCGTGACGGCGCCGCTGATCGCCGCGTGAGCCTTGGCGACGTCGCTGCCATATGCGACACCCACGGGGATCAACAGACGCGTGACAGGGCTGCTCAGTGTCCAGTTGATGACTTGATCGGTGATGAAGTTCTTGTTCGGTACGAGGACTTCCTTGTTGTCCCAGTCGGTGATGGTGGTCGCCCGGATCTGCAGTCGGCTCACGGTGCCGCTGACGTCGCCCACGGTCACGACGTCTCCGACACGGACCGGTCGCTCGAAGAGGATGATCAGGCCGCTGACGAAGTTCGCGACGATCTCCTGCAATCCGAAACCGAGTCCCACGCCCAGGGCCGCGACGACCCACTGTGCCTTGGACCAGTCGATGCCGATGAAGTTCGAGGCGATCACGACACCAACGGCGATCACGGCATAGCGCGTGAGCGTGGTGGCCGCGTAGCGTGCGCCGGCATCGAGGGGAAACCGCTGGAGCACCATCAACTCGATCACGGCCGGCAGATTGCGAGCCGCGATGACGGTGAGCACAACAGCGACAACGCCCAGCGCCAGCGACCAGAGTGTGACCGCTTCGACAATCGTCTCGCCTTGCTCATCGATCGTGGGATCGATGACGTTGAACGACCCAAGCTCACGCAACGCCGGCAGCAAATCCCCCCAGACCGCCCACAGGATCGCAAGCACGCCGACGGTCACCGCCGTGCGCAGCAGCGAGATCGTCTGCCCGCTGGCCGTTTCAACATCGATGGTCTTCGTGTCAAGTTCCGGTACGGCTTCGCCCGACGCGGCGGTCTCGGCTTCACCTTTGCGGGCGACGGCTTCTCGTTGCTCGGCGAGTCGTTGCCGTGCCTGTTGGAGTGCAAGACGCCGCCGTGTGACGAGAAGCCATCGCGTCAGCATGCTGTAAACGACGATGCCGAACAGGACAATGACGCCGGTTTGAAAGAACCGGTTTTGAACCTGTGTTGCGGTGTAGTAGTACCCCAGCGCCGCAGCGAGCGTCAGCACGCACGGCAGCAGGACAATGAGCATATACCAGAGCCGGCGTAGCCGCCAAGCCCAGCCGTCTCGGCTCATCAGTTCCGAGAAGACGCCACTGCTGGGCCGAAACACCCGTGCTATGAACACCACCAGCGCGAGCGTTCCGATCATGAATCCCAACCGCCCCAAGCCTTGCTGGAGGATTTGTTGACCTCCGGTGTCGCACATGCGGACGACGAACGCGGCCGGCACTTCGATGACGATCAGCCAGCCGAGATTGTTCAATAGGTTCCGCCGGGCACTGGAATTCCAGCCGAAGTGTGCATCAGCGAGCCCGCCGGGTCGGCACATACCGCGGAAAAAGTCGAAGACCAGCATGACCGCGCCGGCCGCGAGCAAGCCCTGACCGACCGCGCTCGCAAATCGACTCGCCGATTGCGTGACAAGCAACCCACCCACCCCCATGAGTAAGAGCGGCACGGCGATCGATAGGAGCAGCGTCAGCATAAACACGCGCAGCGTGATGAAAAAGCTGTCGGTACTGAGTCGGCCGACGTTCTCGTTCAGCTGCCGCAGGCGGGTCTTCATCTTGAAGCGCGAGAGCATCAGGACGCCGCCGAAGATCAAGATGGACACCGAGACCAGTGGCTGTTGCAGAACTCGTCGGGTCAGCGTCTGGCCGGTGTCGATCCAGCCCTGCGGATCGGTGATCCATCGAAGCCCGACGCCCACCTGCCGAAGCCAGTCAGGCCCGACCGCCGGTGCGCTGCCGATCCAGAGCAACCGGCTATCTAGCAGGGCCACCAGTTCGCTCGCGTCATTCGCAAGCTCTGTCTCGGCGGCTAGCGTCCGTTCGAGGGCGTCAAGGTACGCCTCCTGTGTCACGAGCTCGTCGCCGATGCGTAGTACTTCGCCCGGGTCGTCGGAGAGTCGTTGACGTTCGAGCAGGCGGACAAGGTCGAGCTTGACGTTGGCGAGTTGTCGGTTGCGTTCGGAAACGCGGCGGCGGACGTCGTCGGGGTCGGGGGCGCGTAGCCGGGCTTCTCGCAGTAGTTCACCAACCTCGTCACCGGACAGCCCGATTTCCAGCACCTCGCGCACGGCATCGCGGCTGGCAAGCACTTGCCGGCGTCGCTCACGGGCCACCTTCTCGGCAAGTTCGGCCGCGATGGTTTGCTGAACCGCTTCGGGCGTTGCAGTGACTTCCTCGACCGGCTCGGCTTCGGCGAGCAACTCGTCGATCTCCGACACCACCGGCGGAGCGGTCGTCCCCGTCGCATTCGTGCAACAGGCAACACAAATCAGGACAACCCACCATTGGCTCACCCGCACCGGGGACGAAACACGCGGAATCCGGAAACGGTGCATCGCCTGATCTTGACAACAGTCCACCGCCGATGCCAGCGGTGAAGTGACTAGGCACCGGTGGGCGATCCGGCTTAGCAGACTTCCGAGAGGACCGACTCGTTCACGTCGATCGGGACTTGCGTCGCGATGCCGATGGCGATGGCATCGGAGGGTCGGCTGTCGATGCTGATCTCTTCGCCGTCCGCGCGGCGGATGTGGATCCGGGCGAAGAAGGTGTGTTGCTGGAGGTCGGTGATCTCGACGCGGGTGACTTCGCCACCGAGCTTGTCGATGACGTCGGCGAGTAGCTCGTGGGTCATGGGCCGCGCCGGAACGTCGCCCTTGAGTCGTCGGCTGATCGCGACGGCTTCGCCCGTGCCGATGACGATGGGGAACGTGCGTTCGCCGTCGATCTCACGGAGGACGATCACCTGCTGGTCGGCCAGCTCGGAGATGATGATCTTGTTGAGCTCCATGCGGACGGGCATGGACGCTAGCTTGCGCTGCGAGAGCGTTTGGGGCAAGCGGCGTTCTGCGGGCGGCGGTTGGGTCGTCGACACGGCCGGGCTAGCATGCCTGCCGCGAGTCAACCGATGAGTCAGCCGATCCCGCCCACACCTGCCCGCCCGGCACCGTTGAACGATCTGCCGAGTTATCCCGGCCACCCGTCGATGCCCGACCAGGTCGAGATTCGCAAGGTGTCGGTCATCATCCCGGTCTACAACGAGGAGGTGACGGTTCAGCACTTGATCAGCCTGGTCGTTAATGCCGAACTGCCGTCGGGACTCACGCGGGAAATCGTCTGTGTCAACGACTGCTCGACCGACGGCACGGCCGCGAAACTCGACGAACTGACCACGCTGCACCCCGGCACGCACTTCGTCATCAAGCACCAGCCGGCCAACCGTGGGAAGGGTGCGGCACTCCGGGAAGGGTTCAAGCATGCGACCGGCGAGGCGATCCTTATTCAGGACGCCGACCTCGAGTACGACCCGGCCGACTACGTCAAACTGCTTCGGCCGATGGTGCAGGGCAAAGCCGACGTCGTCTACGGCAGTCGGTTCATCGGCGAGCCCCATCGCGTCTTGTTCTTCTGGCACACGATGGGCAACAAGTTTCTCACCTGGCTCTCCAACATGTTCACCAACCTGAACCTCACCGATATGGAGGTTTGCTACAAGGTGTTCCGCAAGGAGGTACTCGACCAAATCGATCTTGAATGCGATCGGTTCGGTTTCGAGCCTGAGGTGACCGCAAAGATCGCCCGGCTCAAGCCACGCATCCGAATCTACGAAGTTGGCATCGCTTATTACGGCCGCAGCTACGAAGAGGGCAAGAAGATCACCTGGAAAGACGGCGTGCGGGCGATCGGCGCGATCCTGCGTTACGGGATTTTCCGTTAGCCGGTCGCGTCGGGGTTGCGCGCGTCCAGGCCGCCGAACCGCCGACGCAGCTCCTGCGGCGTTCCGCCGGTCTTGGCTTTGAACAGCGTGCAAAAGTAGCTGGCCGATCCGAAGCCGCTGGCGTCGGCGACTTGGGGCAGAGTCAGATCGGTGTCGAGCAATAGCTGCCGCGCGCGATCGAGCCGGCAACGTTCGAGCTCTTCGCGGATCGAACGGCCGAGCGTCTGTCGGAACCGACGTTCGAGCTGCCGGCGGCTGATCGTCACATGCTCCGCGACGTCGTCGACGCTTACCCGGCGAGTCGCGTCATGTTCGATGAACTGCAACGCCTCGGCGACAGCGTCGTCAGGTACCGCGACGGCATCGGTCGATCGGCGCAGAATGATGCCGCGCGGCGCGATACGAACCGGCTCGTCGCCGACACGTTCGCCGAGCATCTGCCGCTCCAGCAGGGCGGCCGCCTCGAAACCGATGCGTTCCTTGGAGGTGTTGATCGTCGATAGTGCGGGACGTGCGAGCGACTGCATGAGGTCGTCATTGTCGACGCCGAGAACCGCGACGTGGCGGGGGACTTCGCGCCCGAGGCCTCGGAGCAGGTCCAAGGCCGCCAACGCGGCCCGGTCGTTGCAACCCATTAGCCCAACGGGCGGATGTTCCTGGCCCAGCGCTCGCTTCAGCTCGGCGGGTGTTCGGCATAGGGCGGCGAAAGGCAGGCGCTCGACAAACCCGCGATGTCGCAATGCCGCAAAGTGCCGATCGTCCGGGCTGTAGAAGATGGCACGGCGGTAGCCACGTTGTGCAAACAGATCAGCCCCGATTCTGCCGACGGCGACATCGTCGGTGACGACGCTTGGCACCGGCGACGCCTGCATGGCGGAGGAAACATTGACGACCGGGCCGCGCACACGGCTGATGAGCCGCTGCAAATCGGCTACCCCAGCTTGGATGATCAACCCGTCATACTTTCGTCGAGCGAGCGGCAAGTCGGTCGCGTTCACGTCTTGCGTGCGGCACTCCCAGCCACGCGCCGTCGCGAACGAGGCGATGCCCCGGATCACGCCGCGCGAATAGCCGCCGACGTTATTGACCAGTACGCCGATACGTGGCGGAGTGTCGCTCATGTCGCAAAATCTAAATGCTTCTGCGCACGATTCAATGGCGGGTGTCGATGAGTGGGCTAAGTTACGGGCATGAGAATCCTCATGGCTGGTGCGTCGGGCTTTCTGGGCTCGCATTTGTCCGACTTGCTCCTCGGGCAGGGTCACGAAGTCGTCGGTGTCGACAACTACATCACGGGGCGCAAGGAGAACGTCGCTCATCTCGACGGAAACCCCAAGTGGACGCACATCGAGCATGACCTGATCCAGCCGCTCAAGCTCGACGGCCCGGTCGATCGCATCTATCACATGGCATCGCCAGCCTCGCCGAAGGGCTACTACGACAACCAGGTCGCGACCATGAAGGTCAATAGCGAGGGCACGTGGAATCTGCTCGAACTCGCGTTGGAGAAGGGCGCCCGTGTGCTCATGGCCAGCACGAGTGAGTGCTACGGCGACCCGCAGGTGAACCCCCAGCCCGAGAGCTACTGGGGCAACGTCAACCCGATCGGCCTGCGGAGCATGTACGACGAGGCCAAGCGGTTCGCCGAGGCATGCATGATGGCCTACCACCGGGAACGAAACGCCGACACGCGGATCATCCGCATCTTCAACACCTACGGCCCCCGCATGGACCCGACCGACGGGCGTGTCGTGATCAACTTCATTAAGCAAGCGCTGCACGACGAGCCGCTCACGGTTTACGGCGACGGCAAGCAGACCCGTTCGCTCTGTTACGTGAGTGATCTGGTGGACGGGATCAACCGGGTGATGGAGTGTGACTTCGTCGAGCCGGTCAACCTCGGCAACCCGAGCGAACTGACGGTTTTGCAGATCGCCGAGGAAGTGCTCAACCTGATCCCGCACAGCAGGAGCAAAATCGAGCATTTGCCGCTGCCGGGGGTGTACAAGGACGACCCGAAAGTGCGTCGCCCCGACATCGGTCGTGCCAGAGAACTGCTGGGTTGGGAGCCGAAGGTCGAGCGCCGCGAAGGACTGGGCAAGATGATCGAGTTTTACAGGGAACGGCTCTGAGCCGGGGATACAAGTCTTTCACCGTTTCAGTCGTTCCAGAATATGCGCTTGCCTTGTGCGGCAATACGGCTTATCCTTTCAGTGACCGCTGAAAGGAAAACCATGCCCACCGACACACCTCTTCGTAAGCATCGCACCGTCGCCGACCAACTCTGCGAGGTCCAGGATCAGTTCATCCGCCGATGGGGCGAGATGGGCGCGACTTGGGGGATCAACCGGACGCAGGCGGAGATTTTCGCGTTTCTGTTCGTCACGGGTCAGCCGCAATGCACCGACGACGTGATGGATCGTCTGAACATTTCTCGCGGCAACGCGAGCATGTCGCTGCGGGCCCTTTGCGACTGGGGCATCATCCGTCGTTTTCACCGGCGCGGCGAACGGCGGGACTATTTCGAAGCACTCGAGGACGTCTGGGAAGTGATGAGCATCATTACCGCCGAGCGGAAAAAACGCGAGATGGACCCGGTGCTCGACACGATCCGAGAGTGTCGCGAGGCGCTCGAGGCTGGTGCGGTCGGCGCGGCGGCGGCGAAGGAAGACAAGGTCGCGACCAGCCGACGCCGGCTTGGTGACATGGAAGACTTCATGGCCGCGACCAACGAGATCTTCGAAGTCTTCGTCGCCGGTGCCAAGAGCGGCTTGCGGAAGATGGCCACGCAGTTGCTCGGCGCAATCAACGGCAACGGGAAGAAAAAGGCCAAGAAAACGGTTGCCGCTACCTGACCGCCGCGACGCCGGCACGGAAAATGGACAGGCCCGGCGCTTCGGCGTCGGGCTTGTCATTGCGCCTTGTCCACGCCGGGTGCTGGGCCGCGGTGACGTAGCGTTCAGGGTGGGGCATCAGTCCGAACACCAAGCCGGTCGCGTCGGTCAGGCCCGCGATGTTGCCGGCCGAGCCGTTGGGGTTTTCGTCCGTGTAGGTCAGTGCGACGTGACCATCGGTGCGTAGTTGTTCGAGTGTCGCATCATCGGTGACCGCCACACGGCCTTCTCCATGAGCGATTGGAACCTCGAGCGGTTCTGTGAGGTTCTTGGTCCAGACGCAGTGATCGGTCTGCCGCTCGAGCGTGACCCAGCGATCTTGAAATCTCGGCAGCGCATTATCCGCCAACGCGACTTTCCCGGAAAGTGCACCGCCGGGGAGCAGGGCGGTTTGCAGAAGGACCTGGAAGCCGTTGCAAACGCCAATGATCGGTTTGCTGGCCGAGACGAAGTCACGCAGGGGATCGGCAAGTTGGCGATTGCACTGGTCCGCAAGGATCCGGCCTGCCGCGATGTCATCGCCGTAGCTGAACCCGCCCGGGATCGCGAGGATTTGAAAGCGTTCGAGCTCCTTCGGCGATTCCAACAAACGGCGGATATGCACGCGTTTGGCCGACGCGCCCG